>NZ_JBFBJY010000080.1:0-39023 GCF_040702125.1 Kitasatospora sp. NPDC085895
GCGCCGCTGCCCTCGGCCAGCAGGTAGAAGAAGTGGTTGGCGACGCCGGACGAGTAGTGGACGTCCAGGGAGCCCACGGAGGAGGACCAGTAGTCGGCGGAGCGGCCGTCCTTGGAGGGCTTGTCCATGTAGCGCAGCGGAGTGCCGTCGCCGTGGATGTCGACGAGTTCGCCGATCAGGTAGTCGCCCTTGTCGGCGGCCAGGTTGGCGTAGAACTCCACGCCGGTGCCGAAGATGTCGCTGGTGGCCTCGTTCAGGCCGCCGGACTCGCCCGAGTAGTTCAGGCCCGCCGTGTTGGCGGTGACGCCGTGGCTCATCTCGTGGCCGGAGACGTCGAGCGCGGTCAGCGGGTGGGTGTTGGACGCGCCGTCGCCGTACGTCATGCAGAAGCAGCTGTCGCTCCAGAACGCGTTGGAGTAGTTCTTGCCGTAGTGCACCCGGCTGTAGGCGCCGACACCGTCGTTGCGGATTCCCAGGCGGCCGAAGGTGTTCTTGTAGAAGTCCCAGGTGACGGCGGCGCCGTACTGGGCGTCCACGGCGGCGGACTGGGTGTCGGAGACCGAACCGTTGCCCCACACGTTGTCGGCATCGGTGTAGAGCGTCCCCTTGCCGCCCTGCTTGCCGTTCATGGACACGGTGTACTGGCCGCCGCGGGTGGCGTCCTTCAGCTGGTACGTCGTGCCGGTGTAGGTGGTGGTCAGGGTGACCGAGCCGACGAAGACGCCCGTGCCGCTGCCGGTCGCGTTGGCGGTCTGCACCTGCTCGTGGCTGGACAGCACCTCGCCCGTGGCGGCGTCGGTGACGACCACCTGGCTGCTCGGGGTGCCGTCGGCGCGGACGCCCCCGACGGTGGTTCGGTGGGCCAGTCGCGGGGTGCCGGAGGCCGCCCACACCACCAACTGCGCCGGTCCCGGCCGGTCGACCGAGACGAGGGCGGGCTCGTCGCCTTCCGGGGCTCCGACGGTGGCGGCGACCGCGTCGTGCGCCTTGGAGGCGGCCTGCGCGGCGGTGAGCTTCGGGGTGAGCGATGCGGGGGCGACCTGGCCGGCCACGGCGCGGTCGGCGGAGCGTATGGCGCCCTGCGCGCTCTGGTGGACGATCAGGTCGCCGCCCAGGACGGGCAGACCGGCGAAGGTGCGCTCGTAACGCACGTGCCGGGTGCCGTCGGGGTCCGTGATCGTGTCCTTCACGATCAACTGCTCCTGACCCGACAGGCCGAGGGCGCGGGCCACAGCGACGGGCGCCGGCGCGGCGTGGGCCGATCCGGCACCGACCTGGATCGCCCCGGCAAGGACGACCGAGGAGGACAGAACGGCTCCGACGGCGAGCTTTCGCTTCATTCGGTTCCTTCCGTGGTGGGACCGCGGGTGCGCGGTCGCGCCGGCTCCGAGGCGCCGGGTCGGCGCGGGCTGAGGGCGGAGCCGGCTGGTGGGTGGAGCGGGCAGGGGGTGGAGCGGGCTGAGGGTGGAGCGGGCGCCGGCGGCGCGTCCCGGCGATCGGCCGGCATCCGCCACCCGGCGGGGGAGCGGCCGGACAGTACGCCGTGGTGCTCGGCCGGAATCATGACGAAGGATCAGGCATACGGGAAAGGGCGGGCGCGCAAATGGCAGGATTTCGCCACAGCGGGCGATGTTCCCGTCGGATTTTGGTCGGGAATTTCCGGGCCAATATCTGCTGTCAGATCCGTCCTCAGCCGTCCGCGCCGCCCGTACGCCGAAATTCGGCCGGGTCGTGCGCGGGGCGCAGGGCGTGCGGGGGTGGTGGCGCAGTCCCGCCACGTATTGACACTTGTCGGTGAGAAGCCGATTCAGTATGCGGCGGAGTGGCATCCGGAAGGTGTCATGAATTCTTTTCAGGGCATGACTCGGCGGCGAATGCCTAAAGGACATTCGCCGCGGCGCGGGCAGCGTCTCGCACCTCGGCACCGGTGGCAGGGGTGGGCCGTACCTGACTGAGCGCCGATCGACCGTGGTGTGTCACACCCGTGGACGGACGGACGGACGGACGGGCGGCCGACCGGGCCTCGACGTGCCTCGGGGTGGCGTCCTCCGGGCTGCAGGCCGAGTGGCCGGCCGGGTGGCAGGCGGAGGCGCGGGCGGAGCGCCGCGTTGTCGCGGTCCGGTGCGATGTGGTGCCGGAAGCGGCACGGCCGGGGGAGGCTGCACCGCCGGTTTGCCTGGGGGCTGAGCGGTCGGCGGAGTGCTCGCGTCGGTGGTCCGGGCGGGCGGGCTGGCGGGCTGGCGTGCGGGTGAGCTGCGTTGCGGGGAGGCGCGTTCGGTCCGTCCGTCAACTGCCGAGTGCCTGGCGCCCGCAGGCGACGGTGTGATCCAGCCGCGCTGCCCCCTCCGGTTGTTGACGGAGGGGGCGTCCTGGCCGTTTGGAGGCGCCGCATCCGCTACGGGTGTGCCGGTCTGTGACGGCCCCTTGAGTTCTCCGAGGCCGCGAAGCGCCCGCGACAGTGCATCACCTCAGCGAGAAGGCCTCGGCGAGCAGCTCGACCTGCGTCGCGAGCAGGGTGTCCCCGGTGTGGCCCATGCCGGAGAAGTGGCCGGACACCTCCAGGCCGATGGTGCCGTGCAGGGTGCTCCAGGCGAGGACCGTTCCGGTGAGGGCGGTGGCGACGGCTTCGGGATCGTCCGGGGCGCTGGCGGCCACCCAGGCGGCGACGGCCGTGTCCGCCGCCAGCCAGGCCCGCATCTGGGCGAGCACGGGGGCGGTGGCCGGGGCCGGGGTGCCGGCGGCGAAGACCGGCAGGAAGGGCGTGAGGACGGCCCGGGCACTCGCGAGGGTCTCCGGTGGTGCGGTGTAGCCGGGGGTCGGGGTGCCCTGGATCAGCAGGTAACGGTGGGCCTGCGCGACGGCCCAGCCACGGTAGGCGGTGGCCAGGGCGTGCAGACGGGCGCGCGGGCCGCCGCGCGGGTCCTCGGCCGCGGCGACGGCTGCGGCGGCGTCCTCGTAGGCGTCCGAGATGAGGGCGCCGAGCAGGTCGTCCCGGCTGGCGAAGTAGCGGTACAGCGCGGGCCCGGACATGCCGAGCTCCTTGGCGATCTTCACCAGGGCGAGCGCTGCGGTGCCGCCCTCGGCCAGCTGCCGCAGTGCGGCGGCCTTGATCTCGGCGCGGGTCTGCTCGCGGTAGCGGGCGCGCGGGCCGGTGGTGCGGGAGTCCGCCATCTCGGCTGCTCCTCTCCGTGTCGTCTCGTTCGTTACGGCTTGTCGCTCCGGCGAGAGTCTCTCACGGCTGCGCCTCCATCTCGCTGACGATTCATCGCCCTTGCGATCTCCAATCGCAACAGTTACAGTCTCTAACAGAAGCGAGGGCAACTCGCGAAAGAAATGGCCTGTACCGAACGGACCAAAGGAGAGGGGACACCATGAACACCCAGGAGCAGCAGCTGCACGTCGTGCTCGGCGCAGGCCCGGCCGGCACGACCCTCGCGGCGGAGCTCGCCCGCCGCGGCCACGCCGTCCGTCTGATCGACCGCTCGGGGGAGGGCCCCGCGCCGCTGGGCGTCGAGCGCCGCGCCGCCGACGTCTCCACCCCCGCCGGTGCGCTGGCCGCCGTGCAGGGCGCCGACGTCGTCTACCACTGCGTCAACGTCGGCTACCACCTGCAGGTCGAGCTGATGCCGCTGATCCAGCGGGCCGTGCTCGGCGCGGTCGAGGAGACCGGCGCCCGCCTGGTCGTGCTCGACACCCTGTACCCGTACGGCCCGACCGGCGGCGCGCCGATGACCGAGCGCACGCCGTGGAACGCCGTCAGCCGCAAGGGGCGGATGCGGGCCGAGCTCGACGAGGTGTACCTGGCCGCGCACCGCGAGGGCCGGGCCCGGGTGGTGCTCGGCCGCGCGGCGGACTTCGTCGGCCCCGGCGTGCTCAACTCCACTCTCGGCGGCGCCGTCTTCCCGGCCGCGCTCACCGGCGGCGAGGTGTTGGGCCTGGGCGACATCGACCTGCCGCACAGCCACACCGACATCCGGGACGTCGCCGTCGGGCTCGCCACCCTCGGCGAGCACCCCGAGGCCGACGGCCGGGTCTGGCACCTGCCGACCGCGCCCGCCCGGACGCCCCGCCAGATCCACGCCATGATCGAGGAGCGGACCGGCCGACCGCTGAACGTCTTCGTGCTGGACGCGCCGCGGCCCTTCGGCCCCTTCGACGAGGTGTTCATGGCCGAGTACGCCGAGATGTTCTACCAGCACACCGAGCCCCAGGTGGTGGACTCCGGCGACTTCGAGAGGGCCTTCGGCACGGCCCCGATCCCGCTGGAGCGCACCCTCGACGAGACCCTCGACTGGTACCGGGACCTGCTGTCCGCCCACGCCCCGCGCTCCTGAACCGATGGCCCGGCCGCACAGCGGGACGCCGCCGGACCGCCGCCGGACCACCCAGGGGCGGCTCCCGGGATTGCCGCCGGATCCCCCCGGGGCGGCTCCCGGATCACCCCGGACCGCCACCGAACCACCAGAGGGCCACCACCGCGGCATCACCCCGCCTACGGCCGCCCGGACGGTTCGTCCAGATCCGGTTCCACGGGCCCGCCGGCCACCGCCGGCGGGCCCGGGCCGTGCGGCCCGATCGTGATCTCCCGGCGGCACGGGCAGTCCGTCCCGCCCCCTACGATGACGGGCATGAACACTGGGGGGCCGGAGAGACGGCTCATCGACGGCCGTTTCGAACTGCTGCAGTGCCTCGGCGGCGGAGGCATGGGCCTCGTCTGGCGCGCCCGCGACAACGCCCTTGAGCGCGAGGTCGCGCTCAAGGAGGTCCGCCCGCCGGACCCGGCGATGCTCGCCGGTGACCCGGTCGCCGCGCAGGAGCTGCGCGAGCGCGTCCTGCGCGAGGCCCGTGCCCTGGCCCGCCTCCAGCACCCCAACGTGGTGATCATCCACCACATCGTCGACACCCCCGACCAGCCGCACCCGTGGCTGGTGATGGAGCTGGTCAGCGGCGGCAGCCTGGCCGACCGCCTCGTCCAGGGCCCGCTGTCGGTGCCCGAGGCCGCGAGGATCGGCCGCGGCGTGCTCGCCGCCCTGCGTGCCGCGCACGCCGCCGGCATCCAGCACCGCGACGTCAAGCCCGGCAACGTGCTGCTGCGCACCGACGGCACGCCCGTCCTCACCGACTTCGGCATCGCCGCCATGCAGGACGCGACGGCGCTCACCGCCACCGGCTCGCTCATCGGCTCGCCCGAGTACATCGCCCCGGAGCGCATCCGCGGCGGCAGCGGCGACGCCTCCTCCGACCTGTGGTCGCTCGGCATGATGCTCTACGTCGCGATCGAGGGCCATCACCCGCTGCGCCGCAGCACCACGCTGGCCACCCTGGCGGCCGTCCTCGACGAGCCGCTGCCGCCACCGGTACGCGGTGCGCAGCTCGGCCCGCTGCTGGGCGCCCTGCTCTCCCGGGACCCTGCGCTGCGACCCGACGCCGAGATGCTCGACCGGCTGCTCGCCGCGGCCGAGCAGGACGAACCGGCCGCCGGTCCCGCCCACTGGGCGCCCACCGTCAAGGAGACCTTCAAGCAGTCCGGCCCGCCGGAGTCGAGCTCGGGCTCCACCCCCCAGCCGGTGTTCGGCGCGCCCACGGGCACCCCCGCCGGTGCGCCTGCGGGCTACGGCGTCCCGGCAGTCCCCGGGGCGTTCGGTGCGCCCGCCGCCGGGTACGGCTACCCGCAGCCCTCGACCGGCCCCGTCGCCGGGTACGGCCACCCGCAGCAGCCCGCCGGAGGCTACGGCTTCCCGCAGGCGCAGCCGCCGGCGCCGTCCGGCCCGAACGGCGGCGGGTACGGGTTCCCGCAGTCCCCGACCGGCGGCATGAGCGGCTACGGCCACCCGCAGTCGTCCACCGGCCCGACCAACGCCTGGACGCCGCAGAACGGCCACCCGAACCACCCCCCGGCCAACGCGTCGCGCGGCCGCACCGTGCTGCTCACCGCCTCGGTGGCCGGCGCCGTGCTCGCCGGCGTGCTGGTCTGGAACAACATCCAGGACGACAACGGCGGCACCGGCTCCAACGTGACCGGCACGAGTACCGGCAGCAGCACCGCGGCCGGCACCACCGGCACCACCGGCAGCGGCACGCCGGCGGCCACCGCCACCAAGGCCGGCGGCAAGAACGCCGCACCCAAGGACCTGCTCTCCACGGACGGCGTCAAGGCGGTGGTCGACGCGATCAAGCCGGTCGCCGGCACCTCGATGATCAACGAGCTGACGGTCTACCCCGAGTACGCGATCGCCGAGACCCCGAAGACCGACAACCCCAAGCTGTACGACCGGATCGACTACCGGAACGGCCACACCAGCAAGACCCCGGGCGGCAGCGTCATCGGCGACGACAAGCCGGTGGACCTGAACGGCTACGACTGGAGCATCATCCCGGACCTCCTGCAGAAGGCCAAGGACACGCTCAAGGTCCCCAACCCCACGAGCCGTTACCTGATCATCGGCCCGGACATGTTCGACGGGACGCCGACCATCCGGGTCTACCTCTCGGACGCCTACGGCAGCGGCTACCTCTCGTCGGACACCAAGGGCAACGTCTTCCGGACCTACCCGCACGAGTGACGCCGCCTGCGGACCGCGCACCTCCGGGCCCGCCCGAGGTCCGCGGGCGTCCGCGGTGATCCGCAGGACCAGCACCGGATTCCCGCGATCCGCAACGGATCGCGGTGACCCACAGCCGACTGCCGGGATCCGGTGCGGCAACGATGCGACCGGCCTCCGGCACGTCGGGGCGTGACCGTGGAACGGTCATCCCCGACACACCGGAGGCCGTCATGTCGACCACCCTCCCCCGCACATCCGCCCCGGCCGGGGCCCGCGCATCCGCCCCGGCCGGGCCCGCCGCACCCGCGGCCGCCGGACCCGAGGCCGGCACCGCCCCACCGGAGACGCCGGTGCCCTCCGTGCCGCCGACCGAGACCCCCGAGTGCGAGGCGTCCACCTGCCACGGGATCTCCCTGCCGGAGCCCGTCGAACTCCACGACGCCTGGCCCGGCTGGATCCCGATCGCACTGATCGCCGTGCTGGTGATCGCCTGTGCCGGCTTCGCCGTGGCCCGGATCGCCGCCTTCTGACCGGACCGCCGCCTTCTGAGGGGCCGTCGGCCGATCCTGGCCATCGCTGCGTCGTCGCTCCGCCACCCCGCGGGCACCTCACCGGCCGCAGCGTGACAGGCTGGTCCGTCCCGTCGCGGTCCGTGCGGCGGCAGGCCCGAGGAGAGGCATGGACACCCCGCAGCCGGTCGACATCCCGGACGCCCACTGGCTCAACCCGCCCGCGTCCGCCGTCCCGGACGGCCGGGTCCTGGTCGTCACCACCCGCGACCGCAGCGACTTCTGGCGCACCACCGGGTACGGCTTCGTCCGCGACGACGGGCACGCCCTGCTCGCCCCGCTGCCGGACGGGACCGCGGTCGAGGTGTCCTTCGTCGCCGACTTCGACACCCTCTACGACCAGGCCGGGGTGATGGTCAGGGTCGACGAATCGACGTGGACCAAGGCCGGGGTCGAGATGTCCGACGGCGTGGCCCACCTCGGCGCCGTCGTCACCCGCGGAGTCTCCGACTGGTCGCTGTCGCCCGTTCCCGAGTGGCACGGCCGTGAGGTCACCGTCCGGGCCAGCCGCAGCGGCGACGCCCTCACCGTCCGGGCCCGCTGCGAGGACGGCCCCTGGCGGCTCGTCCGGTACGCCCCGCTGACCCCGGAGGCACACGCCACGGCCGGCCCGTACTGCTGCTCCCCGCAGCGCGACGGCCTCCGGGTCCGCTTCACGGCGTTCACCTTCGGTCCCGCCGACAGCGCCCTGCACACCGAGGACTGAGACCGGGCGTCCCGAACCGTGCGGAGCGGTACGGATAATGACCCGGTGTCCACTCCAGAGGTCTCGGCCCGTGAAGCCGACGTGCTCGCCCTGCTCGGCGAGCACCTCAGCAACGCGGAGATCGCCGCGCGGCTGTTCATCTCCGCCCGCACGGTCGAGTCGCACGTCTCCTCCCTGCTGCGCAAGCTGGACCTGCCGGACCGGAGGGCACTCGCCCGGCGGGCCGCACCCACCCGCACCGGTCAGCCGCACCCCGAGCCCGCCCCGCCGACGCCGACGCCGGCACCGCGCGCCCCTGTCCCCGTCCCCGCCCCCGCCCTGCCGGCGCCGCTGACGGCGTTCGTCGGCCGGGTGCGGGAGCGCGGGGAGTTGGCCGAGGCGGTGAAGCAGTACCGCCAGGTCACCGCGGTCGGCCCGGGCGGTGTGGGCAAGACCCGGCTGGCCCTGGCCGTGGCGGCGGAGGCGGCCGGTGACTTCGCCGACGGGGCGTGGTTCGTCGACCTCGTCCCGGTCACCGACCCCGGGCGGGTGGGCGCGGCGGTCGCGGCCGTCCTGGGCGTGGCCGAGCAGCCCGGCGGCACCCTCGACGATGCGCTGCTCGCCGCCCTGGCGGACCGTCAGGCTCTGTTGGTGCTCGACAACTGCGAGCAGGTGCGCGACGGAGTGGCACCGTTCCTGGAACGGCTGCTGGCGGCCTGCCCGGGGGTGCGGGTGCTCGCGACGAGCCGCGCCCGCCTCGTCGTGCCGTTCGAGCGGGTCCTCCCCGTTCCGCCGCTGTCACGGGCGGGCGGCACGGAGTCGGAGGCGGTGACCCTCTTCCTGGAGCGGGCGGCGGCCGTCGGACCGCCCCCGGACCCGGCGCTGCGCGACCGGGTCGCCGCCGTCTGCGAACGGCTCGACGGCATGGCACTGGCGATCGAACTGGCCGCGGCGCGCTGGCCCACGCTCGGCCCGGACGGTCTCGCCGCCGGCCTCTCCGACCAGCTGCGGATCCTGGCCGGCGGCTCCCGGGCCGACGACCGGCACCGGTCGGTACGGGCGGCGCTCGACTGGAGCCACGACCTGCTGACGCCGCAGGACCGCGCCCTGCTGCGGCGGGTGTCGGTGTTCGCCGGGCCGTTCACCGCGGACGCGGCCGCCCGGATCGCGGGCTTCGACCCGCTGGACCCGGCCGCGGTCGCCGACGGCCTCGGCAGGCTCGCCGAGCAGAGCCTGCTCACCGTGACGCACTCGGCGGCGGGTACCCACTACAGGGCCCTGGAGACGATCCGCCAGTACGGCGCCGAACGGCTCGCCGACGCCGGCGAGTCGGAGGAGACCGGCGCCCGCCACCTGCGCTGGTGCACCTCCGCCGCGACCGCCCTGCCCGCCGCCGGCGACCCGGACCTGCGGACCCGCTTCGACACGGTCGCACCGGACCTCCGTGCCGCCCTCGGCCGGGCCGCCCTCGGTCGCGCCGCGCTGAGCCGGGCCGCAGTGCCCCGAGGGACGGAGCACCCGGGCCGGGACGCGGAGGCCCATCGGCTCGCCCTCGCCCTGGCCCGGGCGGCCTTCGACTGCAACCTGCTCGGTGAGGCCCAGCAGACCTACGAGCTGGCGGCCGGGTTCGCCGGCGGCGCCATGGCCGAGGTCGTCGACACGGCCGACGCAGCCACCACGGCCGACGCCGCCGACAGGGCTGCCGCCGCCGACAACGAGCCAGGTGCGGCGGAGCTCCGGCACGCCGCCGGGGTGGCCGGCTGCCGCAGGAACGGCGACGACATGTTCCGCCTCCACCGGGCCGCCGGCGAGGCGGCCCGCCGGGCCGGGGACACCGCCGCAGCCGCCCGCGACCTGGCGACCGCCGCCACCGTCGCCCACCGCTTCTCCAGCTCCTTCGCGCAGCTGCCGACGGCGGACGAGGTGAAGGCGCTGCTCACCGCCGCGCGCGGCCTCGCCGGCGAGGACCCGGCCGCGGCCGCGGCCGTCGCCCTGGCCGAGGCGGCGGTGCTCGCGGACGCGTACGGGTCCGTGCAGGGCGCCGTCGAGAACACCGCCCAGGAGACGGTGGTTCTCGCCGAGCGGGCCGTCGCACTGGCCCGGGGTGCGGGAGACCCGGTGGCGGAGTCCGCCGCCCTCGACGCGCTCTCCGGCGCCCGGAGCTGGGCCGGCGAGGCCTTCGCCGCAGCGGCGGCCGCCCGGCGGCGGACGACCGTCCTCGCCGCGGCGCCGCGGACCCCGGCCGCCACCCACGAACTGGTCGACGCCCTCGCGATGGCCGCCGGGACGGCCGTGGGTGCCGGCGACCTGCCCGGGGCCCGTCGCCTGGGCCGACAGCTCGCCGACCACCCGCTGCTGGCCGAGGTGGGCCACCACGCCACCTCCTGGCTGCTGGTCGCCGACGCCCTGGCGGGCCGGGCCGGGGACGTGCTCGCGGGCAGTGCGGCCTTCCTGGACGCCTGGGAGCGCGGCGGCCGTCCGCGGTCGTTCTCGCTCGGTCCCGCGGCGGCGTCCGTCGCCATGGTCCACGGCCTGCGGGGCGACCGGGAGGCCCGGAACGCCTGGCTGGCGGTGGTCGACCGGGCGGGCACGGGGCCGGAGCACCGCCACGGCTACGGTGCGGTCTTCGACGCGATCGTCCTGCTCCACCACGGTGATGCGGACGCGGCCATGGAACGGCTCGCGCCCGAGCCGGACGAGGTCTGGAAGTGGGTCTCCTGGGTCTGGCTGCACTGGTACGCGGCCCTCCGGGCGGAGGCCGCCGTCCTCGCCCGGCACCCCGGGGCCGCCCGCCGCATCGCCGCCGCCCGGGCGCTGGTGGCGGGCAATCCGGTCGCCGCCGCGCAGGTGGACCGCGCCCAGGCCCTCCTCGACGGGGACCTGCCCGGCCTGCTCGCCACCGCCGAGGGCTTCACCGCAGCCGGATCGCCCTACCAGTCCGCCCGCACCCTCGTCCTCGCCGGCGCCCGCCACACCGCAGCCGCCACCACCGCCCTCACCGCCCTCGGCCTCCCGCCCGGCCCCGCCCCCTACCTCGGCACCGATCCCACCCGCCGTCCGTAGCGACCGCCCCCACCTGCCATCGGCACCCCCGCTCCCGCCGCCGTCGCGGCACTCGCCCGCCGGGTCCGTCCCGCGCTGCCGTCCGGTCGCCGTGGGGGGTGGGGCGGTGGTTCGATGCAACGGGCGGGGGTGCAGGGGTACCGTCCGAGGAGAAGGCGGTGGCGGCGGTGGACGAGGCCGGGGTCGGCCGGGTGGTCGGCGAGTTCCTGGAGATGTCCCACGAGGTGGGGCCGCGCGACATCGCCGGCCTGGTCGACGACACCGCCCGGGCGCTCGGGATGGCCGGCGCAGCCGTCTACCTGGCCGACCTCCAGCAGGTCCGTCTGGTGCCGCTGCCCGACGACCGGCCGCGCGGGCCCGGCGGCGACGAGGCGGGCGTCCCCGTGGAGGGCACCCTCGCGGGCTGGGCGTACCGGACGATGAAACCGCAGGAGTCGTCCGCCGACGGCCGGGTCGAGCTGTGGCTGCCGCTCGTCGACGGGGTGGAGCGGATCGGCGTCCTGCGGGTGACGGCCGCGGCTCCCGGCCCGGCGGTGCACGAGCGGGGCCGCACGCTGGCCTCGCTGACCGCCCTGCTGGTGGTCTCGAAGTCGGCGTTCAGCGATGTGATGGCGGAGGCCGTCCGGAGCCGGCCGATGACCCTGCAGGCCGAGCTGGCCTGGGCGTTCATGCCGCCGCGGACGCTGGGCACCCGCAACGTCACCTCGTCCGCCGCCCTGGAGCCCGCGTACGAGATCGGCGGTGACGCCTTCGACCACAGCCTGCTCCGGGACCGGCTGCACCTGACGGTCGTGGACGCGATGGGCCACGACCTGGCGTCGGGCGGCGCGTCGGCGGTGGCGGTGGCGGGCAGCCGGTCCACCCGGCGGGCCGGCGGCGGTCTGGCGGACATCGCCGAGGCGGTGGACGGGGCGCTGGCGCGGTGGATCCCGGACCGGCTGCTGACCGCGGTCTTCGCCGAGCTCGACACCGGCACCGGCCGGCTCAGCTGGGTGAACTTCGGCCATCCGCCGCCGCTGCTGATCCGCCGTCAGCACGTGGTGCCCCGGGCGCTGGAACGCCCGGCCCATCTCCCGCTGGGCCTCGGCAAGGGCTATCCGCGCGGGCCGGTCACCGTGCACCGGGCGCAGCTGGAGCCGGGGGACCGCATCCTCGTCCACACCGACGGGGTGACCGAGGCGAGGTCGGGGGTCGGCGACCTGTTCGGCGAGGAGCGGCTGGTCGACCTGGTGGTGCGCTCGGCCGCGGCCGGCGAGCCGGCCCCCGAGGCGCTGCGGCGGCTGATCCTCGCCCTGCTGGAGCACCAGGACCACCGCCTGCACGACGACGCCACGATCGTGCTGGTGGAGTGGCATCCCCGCGGCTGACCGGTTCCAACGGCCGACCGGCCCCGGCGGCGCCGACCGCGCGGCAGCCGACACGTCGGCCTGCGGCGACGTCCGGCACGGCAGCGTGCCCGGCGCCCGGCACGAGGGCCGAAGCATCGCACACGCAGCATGCCTTTTCTGGAACACTGAGTCACGCCACGGGCACACGAGGTGTGTCTCCGGGCTCCGCCGTGGCGTGCGCAGGTCCGTCCTGTCGTGCGCAAGGGCCGCCGGCGGAGCGGGAATTCGCCGAGGGGGGCGTGATGGACACCGTCATCGTGCAGCTGCCGGACACCGGCGGGGGACCGCAGGCCGAGCCGCGGCTGCTGCGGATGGGCCCGGACGACTGCGCGGACTTCGGCCGCGGCGCACCGGGCAGGCCGGTCGCGATCCCGCTGCCCGACCAGGGCGTCTCGCGCCGGGCCGGCGAGCTCACGGCGGCCTCCGACTACTGGCGGCTGTCGAACTTCAGCCGGTCGGCGACCTACGTGGTGGAGAACCTGGAGGGCGCGGGGGAGCACCTCAAGGTGGCGCCGGGGCGGCTGGGGGCGCCGGTGCCGTTCGAGTTCTCCCGGGTGGTGCTGCCCTCGCTGGGCGGCGGCTGCCACTTCAAGGTCTTCGCGCCGCAGCACGCCTACCTGGACCGGGCGCAGGCCGGGCCGCCGGGCGAACACACCGTCAGCCCGTTCGCGCTGGACGCCACGGCGAAGTACTTCCTGGTGCTGGTGGCGCTCTGCGAGCCGCGGCTGCGCGGCACCTCCGCGGCCGTCCCCGGGGTCGGCGACGTGGTGGAGCGGCTGCGCGGGGGTCCGGGCGCCGCCGGGCCGAGCCGGTCGGCGGTGAACTACCACATCGACTACCTGGCGGAGTCCAAACTCCGGCTGCGGCCGGAGGGTTCGGAGGACGGGGCGGGGCCGCTGCGCAAGCGCGAGGAGCTGGTCGACCTGGCGCTCCGCTTCGACCTGGTGCGCGAGGAGCACCTGGCGCTGCTGCCCTCCCGCCGGGAACGCCGTGCGGCGGGTGCCGGGTGAGCCGGGTGAGCCGGGTGAGCCGGACGAGCCGGACGAGCCGGGGGGTGCGTGCGGGGTGAGCACGGGGTTCCCGGACGGGCCGGTGCCCGAGGTGCCGCCCGGCTACCGGGTGGCCGGGCACCGGATCACCGGCCCGATCGGTGCGGGCGGCTGGGGCGCGGTCTACGCGGCGGTCCGGCGGCGGGACGGGGCGCCGGCGGCGGTGAAGATCCTGCCGGCCGCCCGGCTCGCTCCCGGCCAGTGTCGGCAGGCGAGCGAACTCGCCCGGCGGGAGGCGGAGTTCAGTGCTCGGGCGGAACACTCGCGGCTGATCAGGACGTTCGCCACCGCGGTGCTCCGCGACCCCGGACGGCCGGGCCTGGACGGCGCCGTGGTGCTGGTGATGGAGCGGGCGGAGCGGAGCCTCGCCGACCTGCTCGCCGAGGGCCGGGCGGTGCCGCCCGCGGAGGGTGCCCGGCTGCTCGCCGAGGTCTGCGAGGGCCTGGCCCACATGCACCGGCACGGTTGGGTGCACGGCGACCTCAAGCCGGGGAACGTCCTGCTGATGGCCGACGGTTCGGTGCGGCTCGCGGACTTCGGGCTGACCGCCGAACTCGACGGCACGCACGCCTACGTCCCGCCGCTCGGCACGCTCGACCACGTGCCGCCGGAGTGGTGGTCCGAGCGGAGCGGGGTGCGGGGGGTGGCGTTGCGGCCGAGCGCCGACGTCTGGGCGTTCGGGGTGCTGGCGCACCAGGTGTTCGCGGGTGGCACGCACCCCTTCCCGGGCGCGGCGGCCAGGGCGAGGGCGCTGGCGGCGCAGTCGTACGCCCGCGGCCGGGAGCGGTTGAGGCTGGACGAGCGGGTGCCGGGGGAGTGGCGGGCGCTGGTCGCGGACTGCCTGGCCGCGGACCGGGCGGCACGTCCGGCGGACGCGGCCGCCCTGGCCGCCCGGTTGCCGGCGTCGGCACCGGTCCGCCGGCCCCGGCGACGGCGCTGGGCGCCGGCGGTGGCCGTCGCCGCGGTGGGGGCGCTGGTCTGTGCCGCGGCGGTGGCCGTGCTCCCGGGGTCGCCGGACGGCACCGGCCCGGGCCGTCCGCGGGCGGTCCCCTCCGGCAGCCCGATCGGCAGTCCGTCCGGCGCGCTGCCCGGTGCACTGCCCGCGGACGCCGACGTGCCCGCGGTGCTGCGCGAGCCGATCGCCCGGGCCGCCCGGCGCTGCCCCGAACCGGAGGTGACCCCGGTGCTGCTGGCCGCGATGCTGAAGGCGGAGAGCGGCTTCGACCCGAAGGCCGCCCGGCCGGAGACCGGGGAGTACGGCATCGCGATGTGGACGCCGGCCGTGTTCAACGCCTGGGCGCAGGACGGCGACCTGGACGGCCGCAAGGACTACATGTCGCCGCCGGACGCCATCATCTCGATGGGCTCGTACGTCTGCTGGCTGGCGCAGCAGTTCAAGCGCCGGGGGCTCACGGACGACCTGCCGGGGCTGCTGGCGGCGGGCTACCGCACCAGCGACAAGTCCGTCGCGGAGGCCCGCGGGGTGCCCGAGCGGGTCCGGCCGCACGTGGCGAAGGTGGAGCAGTACCTCGCCGAGTACAGCCGGTGAGCCCGCCCGGGCGGGGTGGGTGAGCCTGCGTCAGCAGCTCGGCAGTCCGGGCACCGGCTGGTCGTTGTCGCCGCCGGAGAGGTAGACGACGTTCACCCAGACGCCCTTGTTGCCGCTGTCGTCGTCGGTCTTGGCCCACCAGTGGTTGCGGTACGGGCCGTCGACGACCTCGCTGCCGACGGCCTGGCAGTAGAAGTAGTTGGTGCCCGCGTTGAGGGTGCCGGCGCGGACGTTGCCGGCGAAGTAGGACGGTGCGGTCTTCCAGACGTTGCAGTTGTACTTGCCGCCGCCGATGCCGTAGCAGCCGCTCGCGGCCTCGGCGGAGGCCGGGACGAGGCCCGTCAGGGCGAGACCGACGGCGGCTGCGGCTCCGGCGAGGGCGAGCTTGCGCACAGCGAACATGGAACGCTCCTTGCGTCGTGGGAGTGGCCCCGGAGGGGGCCCCGACCGGTGGGCGGCCCGGTGGCCGTCCCCGTCTGACTCCAGGAAAGCCGAGCCGCGGTCTGCCCGGTACCTGACATCTGTCAGGGTGTCGGCCGCGGACCGGGGCCCCGGGCGGGGGTTTCGGGTCGAGGTTCCCGACCACCCTCTTTTCGTCGTATTGACGACAACCCTTCGGCCTGGTTATCGTCATCTGGACGAAAACGATTCGGGAGGGACCACCATGGCCGACATCACCAGGCGACTCGGATTCCGGCACCTGAGGGCCGCGCCCACCGCCCACATCCGCCACCTGCGCGGCGGCCGGCCCGTCCACCAGGGCACCGGCCTCGCCTTCTGGTTCCGCCCGCTCACCGCGGCCATCTCCGAAGTCCCGGTCGAAGACCGTGAGTTGGCGATGCTCTTCCACGCCCGGACGGCCGACTACCAGGACCTCGCGGTGCAGGCCACCGTCACCTACCGGATCACCGACCCGGCGGTGGCCGCCGAACGCCTCGACTTCGGCATCGACCCGGACACCGGCGCCTGGCGGGCCGAGCCGCTCGAACAGATCGGCACCCTGCTCACCGAGACCGCCCAGCAGCACGCCCTCGAACTCGTCGCCGCGACCCCGCTGGCCGGCACCCTCACCGACGGCATCACCGCCGTGCGCCGCCGCATCGCCGAGGGCCTCACCGGCGATGCCCGGCTCGCCGAGATCGGCCTCGCCGTGATCGCCGTCCGCGTCACCGCGCTCCGCCCCGAGGCCGAGACCGAGCGGGCGCTGCGCACCCCGGCCCGCGAGCAGGTCCAGCAGGAGGCCGACCGGGCCACCTACGAGCGCCGCGCCCTCGCCGTCGAGCGGGAGCGCGCCATCGCCGAGAACGAGATGGCCAACCGGATCGAACTCGCCCGCCGCGAGGAGGAACTGGTCGCCCAGGAGGGCGCCAACGCCCGCCGCCGCGCCGAGCAGGACGCCGAGGCGGACGCCGTCCGCGCCGAGGCCGAATCGGCCCGCCGCACCCGGCTCGCCGCCGCCGAGGCCGAGGCCGACCGGCTGACCGCCGCGGCCCGCGCCGAGGCCGAACGCGCCCTCGGCGAGGCGAAGGCCGCCGCCGAACAGGCCTGGCTCGCCGCCCACCAGCAGGCCGGCCCGGAGGTGCTGCGGGCGCTCGCCGTGATCCGCCTCGCCGAGCACCTGCCGAGGATCGACAGCGTCACCCTCACCCCGGACGTCCTCACCGGCCTGCTCAGCCGCCTCGGCGTCGGCGCCGGCAACGGCGACGGCGGTGCCCGATGACCCTCGCCCCGCGGGTGGTGCTCGTCCACCGCCGCACCGAGTACGAGGAACTGCTCGCCCGGCACGGCTCCCGCGGCCAGGCCGCGTTCTTCCTGGACTCCCGCGGCCGCTCGATCGCCGAGGCCGAGGAGCGCCACGACCGCACCCGCGCGGCGCTCGCCGCCGTCGCCGGGGCGATTCCCGGCGACTGGCGGCGCACCAGGGTCGAGCGCGCCGACCTCGACCGGTTCCTCTTCACCCCGGAGGACCTGGTGGTCGTCGTCGGCCAGGACGGCCTGGTCGCCAACGCCGCCAAGTACCTGACCGGGCAGCCCGTCATCGGCATCGACACCGACCCCGGCCGCAACCCCGGAGTCCTGGTCCGGCACCGGCCCGCCGACGCCGCCGAGCTGCTGCGCGCCGCCGCCGGACCGGGCGCCGCCGGAATGCTGGAGGAGCGCACCATGGTCGAGGCGGTGGCCGACGACAGCCAGCGCCTCCTCGCCCTGAACGAGGTCTACCTCGGCCAGAGCGGCCACCAGACCGCCCGCTACCGGCTCACCGCGCCGGGCGCCGCCGCCGAGGCCCAGGCCTCCTCCGGCATCCTCGTCGGCACCGGGACGGGCGCGACCGGCTGGTGCCGCTCCGCCTGGCTCGAACGCCGCTCCGAACTGCGCCTGCCCGAGCCGACCGGCGCCGCCGTCGCCTGGTTCGTCCGCGAGGCCTGGCCCTCCCCGGCCACCGGCACCGACCGGGTCCAGGGGCTGCTGGCCGGCGGCGAACGCCTGGAGGTCGTCGTCGAGTCCGACCGCCTGGTGGTCTTCGGCGACGGCGTCGAGTCCGACGCCCTCCAACTCGCCTGGGGCCAACGCCTGACCGTCGGCGTGGCCGCCGAACGCCTCCGCCTGCTCACCTGAGCCGTACCGGGCGGCCCCACGGTCGGCCCGTCCGCGCGTGGAACGGGGCCACCGTTCGGCGGCGGGGCGGGGCCCGGCGGAGGGGCGTGCGGTGCAGGTGAGCTGCGCTCCCACGAGCCCCCGGGCGACCCCGCGCGACGGTCCGCGCCCGGCGCGTCGTGGTCCACCGCTCTGCCACAGTGGCCGGGGCTCGGTCGGAGCCCCTCCACCGACAGGAAGGCCTCCCACATGGCACGTCGCTGGCTGGTCACCGGATGCTCGTCGGGGCTCGGCCTCGCCCTCGCCACCGCCGCGGCGGAGGCCGGCGAGTACGTCCTGGCCACCGCGCGCAAGCCGGACACCCTCGCCGAGCTGGCCGCCCGCCACCCGGACCGGGTCCTCACCGCCGCCCTGGACATCCGCGACCCGGGCCAGTGCGAATCCGCCGTCGCCACCGCCGTCGACCGCTTCGGCGGCCTGGACGTCCTGGTCAACAACGCCGCCAGCGGCCTGTTCGGCACCGTCGAGGAGGTCGCCGACGAGGAGCTCCGCGACCAGCTGGAGATCCTTGTCGTGGCCCCCTGGCGGCTCGCCCGGCTCGCCCTCCCGGTGATGCGCGCCCAGGGCGCCGGCCACATCGTGAACGTCTCCTCGCTGGCCGGCCGGATGGCCTTCCCCGGCCTCTCCGCCTACGTCGCCGGCAAGTACGCCCTGGAGGGGATGACCCAGGCCCTCGCCGCCGAGGCCGGACCCCTCGGCATCCGGGTCACCGCCGTCGAACCGGGCGGCTTCTCCACCGGCTACGGCGACGCCATCGCGCAGGCCGCGACCCGTCTGCCCGCCTACGCCGCCGGCACCGACCCGATGCGCGACGGCATGCACGCCATGCGGGACAACCCGCAGCTCGGCCGCCCCGAGGACTTCGCCCGCCACGTGCTCCGCCTGGTCGCCGCCGAGGAGACGCCCGTCCGGGTGCCCGTCGGCGAGGACGCCTACGCCTTCCTCGCCGCCGTCGACGAGGCCGCCCGCGCCGAACTCGCCGCCGCCCGCGCACTCGTCCTGGGCCGATGATCCACTGAGCCGTGGGGCCGCTGGGCCACTGAGCAGCCGGGCCGCCGATCGGCGGAGCTGTGGACGGACCGGCACCGCAACGGCCGACGGCCGCCTCCCCGGGTGACCGGGGAGGCGGCCGTCGGCGGCCGGGGCCGGGCTACCGCTGTTCGGGCGGCTGCTCGCCGAGGTGCTCGTTGATCTTCTGCTGGGCGGCGTCCACCTGGCCCTGGTACTTGCCCTGGGTCTTGGCGTCGACGGCGTCACCGGCCTTCTCGACACCCTTCTGGGCAGTGGACTCGTGGCCCTTCATCATGCTCTTGAGCTTGTCCAGCATCGACATCTGGCTTCCTCCTTCGGAGCTGCCGGTCTACCCACCATCGCCGACCCGGACGAGATCCACATCTCCAGGGCGCCCGGCGCCGCCCGGCACCGGCTCACTGCGGTGCGGCGGCCGCCCAGTACCCGGGTGCGGCATCCGTCCGGCGCCGCAGGTCGGCCCGGACCCGGACGGCCAGCCGCCGGGTGTCCCGGCGGTTCAGCACCGCACCGAGCCCCGCCCCGACCAGCAGCGGGAAGAGCGTGGGCAGCTTGCGCAGCGTGCTGCGGGTCAGCCGCTTGCGCACCTTGCGCCGCACCTCGGTGCCCACCGCCAGCCCCGTCACCGCCGCCACGCCCACCGGATGCGACGGCGTCACCGAGGCGAGCCCGCGCCGGTCCGCCCACGCCGTGACGTACGCGGCCGACCGCTGCGCGGGGCTGCCGCCCGCGGGCACGCCGTACACCTGGTGCAGCTCGGCGATCAGTTTGATCTCGACCGCCGCGACCACCAGCGTCTCCGCCGCGACCTCGGCGGCCATCGCCGTCGGCACCGGCAGCATCGCCGCCGCCCCGACCCCGGCGCCGACCGAGGCCGAGGCCCGCAGCGCCCCCGCCACCAGCAGGTCCGCCAGGGCCTCGGCGTCGCCGGCCTTCGGGTACTGCGCCCGCAACGTGGCCAGGTCCCGCACCGGGATCCGCGGCGCGGTCTGCAGCAGCCGTTCGGTCAGGGCCCGGCCGCCCACCCAGGTCACCCGCGCCGTCGCGGCACCCCCGCGCAGCAGCAGCCGGACCGTCGACGCCACCAGCGCGCCGGCCCGCCGGGCGGCCCGTCGCCGGCTCGACTCCGAGCCCTCCTCCATCTCGCGCGACATCGAGGCCAGCGCCTCCGCCGCGGCCTCCGGACCCATCTCCGCCCCCGCCGCCCCCGTTCCGTCATCCGGCGGTTCCGGCCGTCGCCTGCGCAGCAGTCCCATGCCGTCCCCGTACCCCTCCCCGCAAACCCGTACGCGGCCCACCGGCCCGCTCCACCCGACCAGTCCCATGAACGACCCGTCCCACGCACCCGAGGCGCCCCCTGTGACCCCCGTCACCACGCCGACCCCGGCGGTGCGCCGCGCGGACACCCCCTCCGGCGCGAGAATGATCGGGTGTCCGCCCCCTCAGAACTGCCGCGCTACTCCGGCCAGACGTCCTGCGGTGCCGACATGCGCACCCCGCTGCGGGACTTCCTCCGCACCGAGACCGGCAGCGCCGCCGTCCTGCTCGCCGCCACCCTGGCCGCCCTGGTCTGGGCGAACGTCGCCGCCGGGTCGTACGAGTCCTTCTGGGAGACCGTCCTCGCCGTGCGGCTGGGTGACGCCGGCATCTCCCTCGACCTGCGCGAATGGGTGAACAGCGGCCTGATGACGCTGTTCTTCTTCGTGGTCGGGCTGGAGGCCCGCCGCGAGTTCGACATGGGCGAGCTGCGCGAGCGCCGCCGGATCGCGCTGCCGCTGATCGCCGGGGTGTTCGGGATGGTCGTCCCCGTCGCGATCTTCCTCGCGGTCAACGCCGGGGACGGCGAACCGCACGGCTGGGGCACCGCGATGTCCACGGACACCGCCTTCGCCCTCGGCATGCTCGCCCTGTTCGGCAGCCGGCTGCCGGAGTCGCTGCGCACCTTCATCCTCACCGTCGCCGTCGTCGACGACTTCGTCGCCCTGGGCGTCATCGCCGTCGCGTACAGCGGCAGCATCGAGGTGCCGGCCCTGCTGGCCGGCCTCGGCATCCTCGCGGTGATCCTGCTGGCCCGGGCCGCCGGCCTGCGCCGCGGCGGTGTGTACGCGCTGCTCGCGGTGGCGCTCTGGGTCGCCCTGCTGAAGTCGGGCGTCGACCCGGTGGTCACCGGTCTGGCGATGGGCCTGCTGACGTACGCCTACCCGGCGTCCCGCGGCGACCTGGAGCGGGCGAGCGACCTGTTCCGGCTGTTCCGCGAGCAGCCCACCCCGGAGCTGGAACGCACCCTGCGGGCCGGCCTCGCCACCGCGATTTCCCCGAACGAGCGGCTCCAGCAGGTCTACCACCCGTGGACGAGCTACGTCATCGTGCCGCTGTTCGCGCTCGCCAACGCGGGCATCACCTTCTCCGGGGAGCAGCTGACCCGGGCCCTGCACTCGCCGGTCACGCTCGGCATCGTCCTCGGCTACGTGCTCGGCAAACCGGTCGGCATCCTCGGCTCGACGCTGCTCACCACCGCGTTCAGCCGCGGCCGGCTGCGGCCCCCGGTCGGCTGGGGCGCGGTGGCGGCGGGTGGCGCGATCGCCGGGGTCGGGTTCACGGTGTCGCTGCTGATCGCCACCCTGGCGTTCGACGGCCCGCTGCTGGACGAGGCCAAGGTCGGCATCCTGGCCGCGGTGGTCTGCGCCTCGGCCGTGACCTGGGTGATCACCCGGCTGATCGCGCTGATGCCGCGGACCGGCCGGATGCGGGCGCTGCTCGGCACCTCCGAGTCCATCATCGACCTGGCGGCCTCCGTGGACGTCGAACGCGACCACGTCCGCGGCCCGCTCGACGCGCTGGTGACCGTCGTCGAGTACGGCGACTTCGAGTGCCCGTACTGCGGCCAGGCCGAACCCGTCGTCCGCGAGCTGCTGGCCGGTGCCGGTGACATCCGCTACGTCTGGCGCCACCTGCCGCTGAACGACGTCCACCCGCACGCCCAGCTGGCCGCCGAGGCGGCGGAGGCCGCCGGGATGCAGGGCGCGTACTGGGAGATGCACGACCTGCTGCTGGCCCACCAGGGGGCGCTGAAGATCCACGACCTGCTGAAGTACGCCGAGACCGTCGGGGTGGACGGCGAGCGGTTCGAGGTCGACCTGCGGGCCCGGGCGGGTGCCGTCCGGGTCTCCGAGGACGTCGACTCGGCGGACCTCAGCGGCGTCTCCGGCACCCCCACCTTCTTCGTCAACGGGCGCCGGCACTACGGCGCCTACGACATCGCCAGCCTCAAGGAGGCGGTCCGCGCCGCCCGCGAACGGGCCGCCCTGGTCCGCTGAGACCCGCCCCCGCCACCGCTGCACGGCGACGCGCCCGCCCCCGCCCGGGTGCACCCTGGTCGGAGGGGCGGAGTCGGCCCGCGGCGCACCCGGGGCCCGGCCTCCGCCGCGGCAGTCGGAAGGAGGCCCCAGGTGGCCAGCGCCGGCCCCGGCAGCGGGGGCCCGCAACCCGACGCCCGCACGGACCTCCCCGACACGTCCGCCGAGCCCGTGCCCCAGCGCTGGCGCGCCCTGGTGGTCTGCCTGATCGCCGGCTTCATGACCCTGCTCGACGTCAGCATCGTCAACGTCGCCCTGCCGACCGTCCGCACCGGCCTGCACATGTCGCAGAGCGGCCTGCAGTGGGTGCTCAGCGGCTACGCCCTGGCCTTCGGCCTCGCCCTGGTGCCCGCCGGACGGCTCGGCGACGCCCGCGACCGGCGCGCCGTCTTCCTGACCGGCCTCGCCCTGTTCACCGCGGCCAGCGCCCTGTGCGGCGCCGCCCAGAACGAGGCCTGGCTGATCACCGCCCGGCTGGTCCAGGGCCTCGCCGGCGGCATCATCGTGCCGCAGGTCTCCGGCTTCATCCAGACCTCCTTCCCCGGCCCCGAACGCGGCCGGGCCTTCGGCATGCTCGGCGCCGTCATCGGCATCTCCACCGCCGTCGGCCCGCTGCTCGGCGGACTGCTCATCGAACTCGCCGGCCCGCAGCACGGCTGGCGCTGGGTCTTCCTGGTCAACGTCCCGATCGGCGTCGCCGCGCTGCCGGTCGCCCGCCGCCTGCTGCCGGACCCGCCGCCCCGCCCCGCAGGCCGTGCTCGCCACAGCGACCTCGACCCGGTCGGCATCCTGCTGCTGGGCGCCGGCACCACCGCCCTCCTGCTGCCCTTCGTCCAGGAGCAGTGGCACGACCGGGCCCGCTGGCTGCTGCTGCCCGTCGCCGTCCTGCTGCTCACCGCCTTCGCCGCCTGGGAGAGCAGGTACGGGCGCCACCGCGAACCGCTGGTCAGCATGGACCTCTTCGCCCGCCGCTCCTACGCCGCCGGCACCCTGCTCTCACTGCTGTACTTCGCCGGGTTCACCTCGGTCTTCTTCGTCTTCACGCTCTACCTGCAGGCCGGACTGCACTACACCGCGCTCGCCGCGGGACTGGCGATCACCCCGTTCGCCGTGGGCTCCGCGGTGGCGGCGGCCGTCGGCGGCCGACTGGTCGCCCGGCGCGGGCGGCGGCTGGTCGCGCTCGGCCTGGCCTCCGTGCTGGTCGGCCTGGGCGGCGCCGCGCTCGCGGCCCACCTGACCTCGGGCGACAGCACCGGCTGGGCCACCGCCGCGCCGCTGCTGCTCGCCGGGGCCGGCAGCGGCCTGGTCATCGCCCCCAACCAGACGGTCACCCTGCAGGAGGTCCCGGTCGTCCGGGCGGGCAGTGCCGGCGGGGTGCTGCAGACCGCCCAGCGGATAGGCTCCGCCGTCGGCATCGCGGTGGTCGGCTCGGTCTTCCTCGGCCACGCGGGCGGCGCCCCGGACGCCTGGACGGGCGCCTTCCAGCTCGGCATCGCCGTCTCCGCCGCGTTCGTCCTGGTGGCCCTCGCCGTGGCAGCCGCCGACATCCGCGGCCACCACCCGCCGCCGCCCGAGAAGGCCCTGCGCTGACCTGACCCCGCCGTCGCACCCGTACGGCATGCTGGTCCCCGTACGTCACACAGGGGTGCCGCCGGGGCGGGAGACGCGGCGGCCACGGGCGCCGGGGGATCCCATGATGGGTGGAGCGTCGGACGACTGGTGGGTGCTGCTGTTCTACCCGGTCGTGTTCTGGGTCCCGCTCGGGCCCTTCGTCATGGCCGCGCTCGGGGTGTGGAACGCCCGCGAGCCGGGGCTGTGGCCGCGGCTGTGGTCGGTGCTGCTGCCGCTGGAGCCGGTGGTGACCCTGGGCGTCGTCGCCTGCCGCCCGGGCAAGGAGCCCGGCGACTACCTCATGTACGTCGGCGGCTACGTCCTCGGCATCACGGTGCTGCCCTGGCTGCTCGGCTGGGGCATCACCCGTGCGGTCCGGGCCGTCCGCGCCCGCCGCGGTCCGGACGCGGGCCCCGGGGCCGCCTGACCCCGTGCGTCCGGCGGGAGCCGCCGGGCGGTTGGATCCGCCGCGGACGGACAGACGCGCGGGCGTGGACCGACTTCGCAGACACACGCTGGCCCGGCGACGGACCGTCGCCCGACCCGGGCCCAGCGCCCGGGTGCGCCGCCGTGCCCCCGACCGGCCGACCCGGCTGCGCCGCCGCGGCTGGAAGGACGCACTGCGCGGTACCGGACGGGAGATCCTCGACGACGACCTCTCCGACCGGGCCGCCGCGCTCACCTACTACGGCGTCCTCGCGATCTTCCCGACCCTGCTGCTGCTCGTCTCGCTGATCGGCCTGGTCGGGCGGTCCGCCACCGAGCAGATGCTCGACAACCTGCGCACCTGGACGCCCGGCCCGGCCCGGGACATCCTCCGCGGCGGCGTGGAGGGGCTGCGGCGCAGCCACGGCACCAGCGGCGTCCTCGCCGTCCTCGGCCTGGCCGGCGCGCTCTGGTCCGCGTCCGGCTACATCGCCGCGTTCATCCGCGCCGCCAACGCGGTCTACGACATCCGCGAGGGTCGCCCGGCCTGGAAGCTGACCCCGCTGCGGCTCGGTCTGACGGTGGTCCTGATGCTGCTGCTCGCCGGGAGCTCCGTGATCGTGGTGTTCACCGGGCCGATCGCGCAGCGGGCCGGCGAGGTGCTCGGGATCGGCGACGTCGGGGTGCAGATCTGGTCGATCGCCAAGTGGCCGGTGCTGCTCGTCCTGGTCACGCTGATGATCGCGCTGCTGTACTGGGCCGCGCCCAACGTCCGCGGCCGCGGCTTCCGCTGGGTGTCGCCCGGCAGCGTGCTCGCGGTGGCGCTCTGGATCGGCCTGTCCGCCGGCTTCGCCGCCTTCGTGGCGAACTTCTCCTCCTACAACCGGACCTACGGCACCCTCGCGGGAGTGATCGTCTTCCTGGTGTGGCTGTGGCTGACGAACCTGGCGATCCTGTTGGGGCTGGAGTTCGACGCCGAGCTGTCGCGGGCGCGCGCCGTCCAGGGCGGCCTGCCGCGGACGCACGAGCCCTACGTCCAGCCGCGCTCCACGGAGACCTGGGACGACGCCGATTCCGGTGGCGGCCCCTGAGCGGAGGGGAACCAGCGATGGCGGCGCACCGGACCGACCCCGGCGGGGTGGGGCGGCGGCCCGCGCGCCGCCGTCCGGCCGTACGGCGTCGCCCGGACGGGGGAGCCCCGCGGTGACCGGCGGCCAGCACCTCCAGGGGCGGCCGCTGCCGCGGTCCGGCGGCCCGCGGCAGGGCGGTCCGCGGGCGCGGCTGGCCGAGGCGGCCCGGGAGACCTGGCGGCGCGGCCGGGAGATCGAACTGCTGCACCGCTCGATGGCCTTCGCCGCGCTCTGCTTCGTCACCGTGGTGCCGCTGCTGGTCGTGATCGCCGCCGCCTCGCCTACCAGCGGCAGCGGGATCGCCGACTGGATGATCGACGGCCTCGGACTGTCCGGCCGCTCGGCCGCCGCGGTGGACGAGCTCTTCGCCTCCCGCCGCGAGGTCGTCACCACCACGACCGGGCTGAGCCTCGCCGCCCTGGCGGTCTTCGGGGTGTCGCTGATGGCGGCGGTGCAGAACGCCTACGAGCGGATCTGGCAACTGCCGCCGGGGGCCTGGCACTCGGTGTGGCGCCAGGTGGTGGGCCTCGGCGGGCTGATCGGCTACGTGCTGCTGGCGGCCTGGAACGGGGTGCCGTGGCACCGCTCCGGCGCCCAGCCCGCCCTGCGGGTGGCGGCGACCCTGATCGGCGGGCTGCTCTTCTTCTGGTGGCTGCCGCGGCTGCTGCTCGGCTCCCGGGCGTCCTGGCGCGCGCTGCTCCCGGGGGCGGTGCTGACCGTGTGCGCCCTGGTCGGGCTGCGGGTGTTCTCCCGGCTGGCGTTCGCCCCGATGATCGTCTCCAACGCGGTGTCCTACGGGGCGATCGGCACCGTGCTGGTGGTGCAGTCCTGGCTGATCGGCGTCGGCTACTGCGTGTACGCGGGCGCCCTGGCCGGTCAGGCCCTGCAGCGCCCGCCCACCCCGCGGCGCCGCGGCCCCCGCTGAGGACGCCCCGGCCCCGCCGGGCAGGACCGGCCGGTTCAGAGCGACAGGACGCGGCGCTCGCCCGGGTGCACGGTGAAGCAGGAACCGCGCAGCCGGACCCGGATCGGCTCCTCGCGGCCCTCGCGCAGCGAGACGGTCACCGTGCGCCGGTCGACCGCGACCGTCACACCCCGGTGGCCGCGGTAGTGCAGGTCCAGCTCCAGCCGTCCCAGTGCGGAGGGCAGCCGCGGGTCGAGCCAGAGCGCGTCCTCGCGGATCTCCAGGCCGGTGTAGCAGCGCTGCAGCAGGTCCACGGTGCCGGCCATCGCGCCGAGGTGGATGCCCTCGGCGGTGGTGCCGCCCTGCAGGTCCTCGCGGTCGGCGGCCAGCGCGTCGCGGAAGAACCGCCAGGAGGCCCGGCGGTCCGAGCGGGTCAGCACCCAGGCGTGCACCACCGCGCTGAGGGTCGAGCCGTGCACGGTGCGCGGCAGGTAGTGGCGGACGGTGCGGCGCAGCAGCTCCTCCCCGGCCGGGTAGCCGAGCCGGCGCAGCAGGCCGCGGACCTCGCGGGCGGAGAACAGCTGGAAGAGCATCAGGGCGTCCGCCTGCTTGGAGGCCTTGTAGCGGTTGACGGTGTCGCCCTCCGCCTCCAGGATCCGGTCGAGGCGCCGCAGGTCGGGGTAGTGCCGCCGGTAGCGTTCCCAGTCGAGTTCGGCGAGCCGTTCGTAGCCCTCGAACTGGCTGAGCACGCCGTCGTGGAAGGGCACGTGCAGGCGCCGACCGACCTCCTGCCAGCGGTCCCGTTCGGCCCGGTCGAGGTCGAGACGTTCCAGCAGTTCGTCGCGCCGGCGGCCGGGCAGAGCGTCGAGGGCGTCCAGGCCGCGGGCCAGCACCCAGGAGGCGAGCACGTTGGTGTACGCGTTGTCGTCCAGACCGGGCCGGTCGGCCCACGGGTAGGCGTCGTGGTACTCGTCCGGGCCGAGCACGCCGCGGATCGAGTACCGCCCGCGTGCCGGGTTCCACTCGGCGGCCGAGGACCAGAACCGGGCGATCTCCAGGAGCATCTCGGCGCCGGTGTCGGCGAGGAAGCCGCGGTCGCCGGTGGCCTGGTAGTACTGCCAGACGTTGTAGGCGACGGCCGAGCCGACGTGCCGCTGCAGATGGCTGTGGTCGGGCAGCCAGCGGCCGGACATCGGGTTGAGGTGCAGTCGCTGCGACTCCTCGCGGCCCTCGCTGCCGCTCTGCCAGGGGTACATCGCGCCGCGCAGTCCGGCCTCGCGGGCGGCGCTGCGGGCCGCGCCGAGCCGCCGGTGCCGGTAGTCGAGCACGGCCCGGGCGAGTTCCGGGAAGCGCAGGTCGAGCAGTTGGAGGACGAAGAGCTCGTCCCAGAAGACGTGGCCGCGGTAGGCCTCGCCGTGCAGCCCGCGGGCCGGGATGCCGACGTCCAGGCCGACGGAGTGCTCGGAGTAGGTCTGCAGCAGGTGGAAGAGGTGCAGGCGGAGCGTGCCGATCCCGTCGAAGTCGGCCTCGATCCGGCAGCGGCGCCACAGCTCGGCCCAGCGCAGCGCGTGCTCGTCGGCCAGCTGCCCGAAGTCCCCGGCCGACGCGGCGAGCACGGTCGCGGCGTGCAGCGGGTCCCCGGCGGCCGGGTCGCGGTCGGTGCAGACGGCCACGGTCTTCTCCACCGTGACGGGCACGCCCTGCTCCGCGCCGACGGTGAGGATCTGCGCCGCCCGGCCGGGTTCGGTGTGCACGGCGGTGACGACGGGGACGGGGGCGCCGGCCCGGTGGGCGCGGGTGCGGGCGGCGAGGGCGATGCGCCGCGGCGGGTCGGCGGTGGCGACCTCCAGCAGGAGCAGGCCGTCCGGTCCGGCGCCCTGCTCCACCGGGTGGAGGTGGTGCCTGGTCAGCCCGTGGTAGCGGGCCACGCCGGAGTTGGTGACGGTGCCGTCCAGCGCCGAGCGGACCTCCAGCGGCCCGGACCAGTTCTCCGGCAGCAGCTCGGTCTCCAGGGCGACCAGGTGCGGCCGGGCCTGGCTGGCGATCCGCCGCTGGACGAGCCGGGTCCGCCGGCCCTCGCCGTCCTCCACCAGGGCGTGCCGGGTCAGGACGCCCCGGCGCAGGTCGAGCACCAGGCGCTGGGCCGCGGGCGGGCCGGTGAACCAGGTGCCGCCGGCCGGCCGGAAGGTGAGCGGCAGCCAGTTGGGGCAGTTGACCAGGTCCTCGTTCTCGACCTGCCGCCCGCCGACGGCGGTGGCCGTGCGGTCGTAGCAGCCGGCCAGGTACGTCCCCGGGTAGTGGACCCCGTCGGCGGTGGACTCCGGTGCGGCGCCGCGGGTGACCAGGTAGCCGTTCCCCACCGCGCAGAGCGTCTCGCGCACGCCCTCCGCGGCCGGGTCGAAGCCCTCGTACGCGAGCTGCCAGTCCTCCGCGGGACGGCGCACCGCTCCACCTCACCCTCGCGACGGCATCCCCGGGCAGCCACGCTATGCCGCCGTTCGGGCGGCCGCATCCGGTTGCCGCCGGTCGTCCGGAGGCCGGGCGGTGGGGCCGTTCGGCCCGTGACCGACCCTCCGGCCTGGCGTTCGCGGCGCCGCGGTCCGACGCTGGAACGGGGACACCGGAGCGACGTCGCACGAACGGTCAGCGCACATGGACGAGATCGGCAGCACCCCGGCCACCGGCCACCCGGAGGACATCGCCCGGCGGGTCGTCACCCGCTGCCGCCAGCTCGGGCTGAGCCAGGACGAGGCAGCCGCCAAGGCCGGCATGTCGCCGCGCTACTTCGGCCAGTTGCTGGACTTCGGTCCGGACTTCGACCCCGACGCCGTCTTCCGGCTGGCCCGGGTCCTCGGCCTGAGCCAGGTCGACCTCGTCGAGGGCCGCGCCGACGCTCCGCCCGGCCTCTCGCCGGCCCCCGCCCGCGCCCGACTGCTCAGGCTCACCGAGCAGGAGTGCTGGGAGCGGCTCGGCACCCACGGCGTCGGCCGGATCGCTCTTCCCGGGGAGCGGTTCCCGCTCGTCCTGCCGGTCAACTACACCGTGGACGGCAGGGCGGTCGCCTACCGCACCGCCGACTTCGGCGCTGCGGCCGCCGCGGCCGGGGAGGACGTCGCCTTCGAGGTGGACCGGGTCGACGACCGCCGTCGCAGCGGCTGGAGCGTCCTGCTCGGCGGCCGGGCGGAGCGGGTCCGCGAGCCGGAGGCCCAGCAGCGGCTGACCGGGCTCGCCGCCGCCGAGCCCTGGGCGGGCGGCCACCGCAGCCTGTGGATCCGGATCGTCCCGGAGCGGGTGACGGGCCGGGTGGTCGGACCGGCCGACGGGCGGGACGGCGGCGCCGGGCCGTGAGGAACCGGACCGGCACCGCCGGAGCGGTCAGCCGGGCAGGCCGGGCAGGCGGTGGCGTTCGGCAGGGTCGGGCGCGTCGAGGACGGCGTCGTACGGGGCCGGTGCCGGGGACGCCGTGAGGCCGCTGCCGCCGGCCGGGGGCAGGCCGGCCCAGCGGAGCAGGGCGTCGGTGGCCAGGGTGCGGTCGGCCGGGGCGAGGGCGGTGATCGAGGCGCCGTGGTTGCCGTCGGCCACCGTCAGCACGTGGCTGTCGCGGGTCCGGGCGGAGACGGAGAAGCGCTCGGCGCTCCACGGGTCCCGGCCGCCGTACACGAAGAGGGTGTTGCGGGCGTTCCGGCGGATCCAGCGGTCGACGTCCCGGGTCGTGCCCGGGTCGAAGGGGCGCCGGGCGACCTTGTCCGGGATGTAGTCCCACACCGAGATCCGGTACTTCAGCAGGCCCTTGAGCTGCGGGTACGCCACCTCGGGCGCGCCGAGCTCGGTGGCCGCCTGGTAGTAGTACGGCGCGTAGTACGAGAGCGTCTGGTCGGTGTAGAAGGAGAAGCCGTCGACGGCGTCGAACCAGTCCCACAGCTGCTGGTCGGTGGCGTCCCGGCCGGGGACGGCCGCGCAGTCGGCCTCGGTGCCGTACTGCCAGAACGCCCACGGCGTGTCGACGACAACGGCCTCCAGGGCCTTGTCGGCGCTGCCCATGTACTCGGCGGAGAAGGTGTAGCCGTTGTCGCGGGCGTACTGCTCGTAGCGGGCGGTGAGCGCGGTGCGGCGACGCAGCGCCTCCACCTGGGCGCCGGCGATCGCGGCCCGGCACTCGGGGGTGCCGTTGCTGCGGATGACGTCCGCGTAGGCGCGGTCGCCGGGCCGGGCGGCGTCGTCCGGGGCGACGTAGGCGACCGTGCCGTCCATGTCGCCAGGGTGGAACCGCTCGTAGTGGGCGGCGTTCATGCCGCCCTTGCTGCCGCCGGTGGCGATCCAGCGGCCGGGGTAGAGCGCCTTCAGCGCCGTGAAGACCGCGTGCTGGTCGGCGGTGGCCTGACGGACGTTCAGGGTCGACCAGTCGCCGCCGGTGGCGGGCTCCGAGCCGCGGAAGAACCGGTACTCCAGGGAGACCTGGTTGGCGTCGAGCAGCCGGGTGGGCTCGGAGCGGGACGGGCCGGGGTCGGCCGGCAGTCCGTAGCCGCTCGCGGAGAGGACGGTCGGCCGGTCGGCGCCGCGGTGCAGCACGGTGAGCCGCTGCTGGAAGCTGCCGCGCCCGGGGTGGTCGTGGTCGACGGGCTGGGTGTAGGTCAGCACGAAGAAGCGGTAGCCGTCGACCGGCTTCTCCTGGACGACGGTCATGCCCGGGACCGCGGCGAGCCGGTCCTTGAGGTCGGTGTCCCGGGTCGCGGCCGCGGCGGCGGGCGCGCCGGTGCGGGCCGGGCCGTCCGCGGCGAACGCGGGGGCGGGGAGCAGACAGGCGGACACGAGGCCCGCCGCGAGGGTGGTCCACAGACGGCTGCGCAACAGGGGTCTCCCGGGGCGGCGAAGTCAAGCGACGGTGTAAGTGCGTTTAACCCGTCGCACAACCTAGGCGCGGCCCGGCCCGGCCACAAGGGTTTTGACGGAATGTCATGTTCGCGGATCGGGGTCCGGCGCGCCGCCTTCGCCCGGTGCGCCCGCGTCCTCCCGGGGGAGGGCGGCGCGGCGCCGCGAGGTCTCGCCCAGCGCCGCCAGGTCCTGGCCGCCGCGGCCGTGCGCCACACCCTCCAGCAGGGCGTCGCGCAGCACTCCGGCGAGCGGCATCGGCACCCGGGCGGCGGCCGCGGTGTCCAGCGCCAGGCCGACGTCCTTGAACCCCAGGTCGAGCCGGAACCCGGCGGGCTCGTACCGCCGTTCGGCGATCATCGCGCCGTACCCCTCGTACACCGGGCCGGGGAAGACCGTGCCGGTCAGCACGGACAGCAGGTCCTCGGCGGCCAGCCCGCTCGCCTCGCCGAGCGCGGTCGCCTCCGCCACCGCCTCGACCGCCGAGACCAGCACGAAGTTGGCGCAGATCTTGGCCGTGTTGGCGATCTCCGGCCGGTCGCCGAGCCGCCAGGTCCGCCGCCCCATCGCCTCGAACAGCGGGGCGGCCCGGTCCAGCGCGTCGGCCGGACCGGCCGCCAGGATCGCCAGGTTGCCGGCCGCGGCGACCTCGCCGCGGCCCAGCACCGGCGCCGCCACGTAGGCCACCCCGTGCCGGGCGTGCAGCTCCGCCGCCCGGCGCGCCAGCGCGGGGGAGACGGTGGCCATGTTGACGTGCAGGCCGGCCGCCGCCGAGGCCAGCGCCTTCTCGTCGAGCAGCACCGACTCCACCGCGGCGTCGTTCGCGAGCATCGACACCACGGCCTGGCACCGCCACACCCCGCCCGGCCCGTCGGCCGCCGCGGCGCCCTCCGCGACGAGCTCCCGCACCGGCTCCGGCGACCGGTTCCACACCGTCACCCGGTGTCCGGCCGCCAGCAGTTGCCGGACCATCCCGCGGCCCATCGTGCCCAGACCGACGAATCCCACGTCCACCGTGCCGACTCCCTGCCTCGTGGTCCGCGGGGCCCGGCCGGGCCCCGCGGGGTCGTACCGGTGATCGTAGGCGTACCCGGCGGCCGTCAGCCGGTGACGGCGAGTTCGGCGACCACCGCCCGGTGGTCGGTGCCCGGCAGGGTGCGCTCGGCGACGGTGACGGCCTTCAGCCCGTCGCCGTGCAGCACGTGGTCGAGCTGCAGCACCGGCGGCAGCACCGGGCGGTCCGCGGGCCAGGTGCCGTCGAAACCCCGGCCGAGCTCGGCGTGGGTGTCGGTCAGGCCGGTGCCGAGCAACCGCCGCATCGGCGTGTGGTCCAGCGTGGCGTTGAAGTCACCGAGCAGGACGGCGTTGCGAGCCCGCCCCGCCACGTCCGAGCGGAGCGCGTCGAAACCGGCCGCCCACTTCCGCGAATCGCCCAGCGGGTAGTAGGTGTGCACGGCGACCACCCGCACGGTACGGCCCTCCACCGCCACCTCGGCCGAGGTCGGCTCGTCGGAGAACGGCGCGTCCGCCACCCGGGCCGCGGAGAGCGGCAGCCGCGAGTACAGCGCCGTGTCGGAGTAGCGGCCCGCCACCTTGTACGGCAGCACCCCGGCCATCCCGGCGCGCTCCAGGGCGTTCGCCAGACCCGGGTTCGACTCCTCGACCGCGAGCACGTCCACCCGCTCCTCACGGGCCAGCCGGACCAGCGCCGCCGGATCCACCTGCCCCAGGTAGGCGTTGCTGGTGGCGAGCCGCAGCCGCGGCGCGGACGTCGGCACCCCGCCCCCGTCCCCGACGAACCGCGGCACCAGCCAGAACAGCTGCACCGCGGTCAGCGCGAGGGCCACCGCCGTGAGCGCCCGGGACCGCAGCAGTGCCGTGGTGAACAGCACCAGCACGCTCAGCAGCGCCACGTACGGCACGCCCGCGACCGGCAGCGACAGGTCCGTCCCGTCGTCCAGCCCGCCGAGCCGCACCACGATCAGCGCGGCCGGCACCAGCAGCACCAGCGCGCAGCAGGCCAGCACGGCGAGCCGCAGCGCACGCAGCCACCCGGGCGCGGCCGGCGGCGCAGCAGGGGCCTCGACCTCCGTCACAACACCGACCATCCGACACTCCCGCCTCCCGCGCCCGCGCACCGGGCGCCGCTCGACCGCCGCCGCACCGCCCGGCACCGCCTCCGCGGTGATCACCGGGCGGCGACGTCGACTGGAGACGCGGGGACGGGGCCGGACGGTTCCGCCGGTCGTCACGGCCGGCCGGGAGGCCCCCGCGACACGCCCGGACCCGCCGCGGGCGACGGAGGGTCAGCCCGACGGGCGGTCAGGAGCCTTGACGGACCCGGTCGGCGTAGGAGGTACGGCGGACGGACCGGACACGCGGGCGACAAGGTGCGGGGCCGACGGGCGGACCGTAGCTTCCGTGGCATGGACATCAACCGTCGTCTGGTGCTGCGCCGTGCCCTGCATGCCGTCGCCGCCGGGGCCGTGACCGCGCTGCCGGCCATGGCCCGCCCGCGCCGTTCGGCCGCCGCCGACGGCCCGCCCGCGGCGGCGGTGCCGCCGGCCGCCGCGGCCCTCCCCGTCCCGGCCGAGCCGCCGATCGTACTGCGCTCCGCCTGGCAGTCCGTGGATCCGGTGCCGAAGGTGCAGTACGACCGGGCGGTGCGGGCGGTGCTCGTGCACCACACCGACGACCCGAACTCCTACACCGCGGACGAGGTGCCCGACATCCTGCGGGCGATCCACCGCGACCACCTGGAGTTCCGCGGTTGGGACGACATCGGCTACAACTTCCTCGTCGACCGCTTCGGCCGGATCTGGGAGGGCCGCCTCGGCGGCGTCGACCGCCCGGTCGTCGGCGCCCACACCATGGGCTTCAACCGCGACACGGTCGGCATCGCGGCGATCGGCACGTACAACGCCGGGACGGAGGTCCCGCAGGCCGTGCTGGACTCGATCGCCCGGCTGGCGGCCTGGAAGCTCGGCCTGCACGGGGTGCGCGCCGACGGCCGCTCCGAACTCACCTCCACCAACAGCGGCAGCCGGTTCCCGGTCGGCGCCCGGCACGCGTTCAACGCGGTCTCCGGCCACCGGGACGCCTTCTACACCCTCTGCCCGGGCGAGTCGCTGTACGCCGCGATCCCCGACATCGTCGACCGGGCCCGCCGCCTCCAGCAGGAGGCCGCGGCCGCCTCCGGCGCACCGCAGGCCCCGGCGGCGGCTCAGACCGGCTTGACCGCGTAGAGCTCCAGGTGGCCGCAGGCCGGGCAGCGGAAGGCGTCGACCTGCCAGCGCGGCTTGCCCATCCGCTTCGCCACGCCGAAGATGCCGCGCTCCAGCACACCCGGTATCCACCGGGCGTAGCCGTAGGACGACTGGCCGGTGTCCTCGACGAAGCCCGGCTCCAGCCCGACGGCACTGCACTGCGTGCACTTCAGGTTCTCCACGGCAGGGAGTGTAGGAGGCGTTCGGGCGGCTGTGCGAGGGCCTTGGCCGAGCCGGCGGCTCCGAGGGCCGCCGACGCCCGCCCCGGGGCACGCGGCAGCCCCCCGCGGTCGCCGGGACGGACCCCGTCCGCGGCTCCGGGCGGGGCCGCTCGGGCGGTCGCCGCGCGTTGGTGACGCACCCGGGCCCGGCCAGGCGGCAGACTCGTGGCACCAGCAGACGGATCGGGGAGAGTGGAGGTGGCCGGGTGGCCCGCGTGCCGCTGCTGTCGCTGCGCGGGATCTCCAAGCGGTACGGCACCCTGCAGGCCCTCAGCGACGTGGACCTGGAGGTCGTCCACGGCGAGGTGCTCGCGCTCGTCGGCGACAACGGCGCCGGCAAGTCCACCCTGATCAAGGCGATCGCCGGGGTGAGCGCCCCGGACTCCGGCGTCATCGCGTGGGAGGGCCGGCCGGTCGAGCTGCGACGGCCCCGCGATGCCCAGCAGCTCGGCATCGCCACCGTCTACCAGGACCTCGCGCTCTGCGAGAGCCTCGACGTGGTCGCCAACCTCTACCTCGGCCGCGAGCTGCGCCGCTTCGGGACGCTGCGCGAGGTCGAGATGGAGCGGCGTTCGCGCGCCCTGCTGCAGCGCCTCTCGGTGCGGCTGCCCAGCCTGCGGATCCCCGTGCTGTCCCTCTCCGGCGGCCAGCGCCAGGCCGTCGCCATCGCCCGGTCCCTGATCGGCGACCCCAAGCTGGTGATGCTCGACGAGCCGACCGCCGCCCTCGGCCTGGAGCAGAGCTCGCAGACCCTCGACCTGATCCGGCGGCTGCGCGAGCAGGGCCACGCGGTCATCGTCATCAGCCACAACCTCGACGACGTGCAGGCCGTGGCCGACCGGGTGGCGGTGCTGCGGCTCGGCCGGAACAACGGCGTGTTCGAGGCGAAGTACACCACCCAGGAGCAGATCACCGCCGCGATCACCGGCAGCCACCCGATGGCCGTCACCCTGCAGCAGAGCCTGCTGCCGCGCGGCCTGCCCGAGCAGGACGCCGTGGACGCCGCCTACCGTTACCTGCCCGCGCACGCGGGCGTCGGCGGCGACTGGTTCGACGTGATCCCGCTCTCCGGCGCCCGGGTCGCGCTGGTCGTCGGCGACGTCGTCGGCCACGGCCTGCACGCCGCCGCCACCATGGGCCGGCTGCGCACCGCCGTGCACAACTTCTCGGCGCTCGACCTCGCCCCGGACGAACTGCTGACCCACCTCGACGACGTGGTCAGCCGGATCGACCAGGAGGAGACGGCCGGCGGCATGGAGGGCGCCATCATCGGCGCCACCTGCCTGTACGCCATCTACGACCCGGTCTCCCGGCGGTGCCGGCTGGCCCGGGCCGGTCACCTGCCGGCCGTCCTCGTCCACCCGGACGGCACGGTGGAGATCCCCGACACGCCCGTCGGCCCGCCGCTCGGCCTGCGCGGCATGCCGTTCACCACCGCCGAGCTGGAGGTGCCCGAGGGCGCCCAGCTGGTGCTCTACACCGACGGGCTGGTGGAGGCCCGGACGAGGGACATCGACATCGGGCTCGAGCTGCTGCGCGCCTCGCTCTCGCACGCCGACCGCAGCCCGGAGGAGACCTGCCGGGCCGTGCTGGAGGAACTCCTGCCGCACCGCCCGGAGGACGACGTGGCGCTGCTGGTCGCCCGCACCCGCGCGCTGCCCGCCGACCGGGTCGCCGAGTGGGCGGTGCCGGCCGACCCGGCGGCCGTCGCCGAGAGCAGGGCCGCGGCCAGCGCCCAGCTGCGCCGCTGGGACCTGGAGCTGCTGGAGCCCGGCACGGAACTCGTCCTCAGCGAACTGGTCACCAACGCGATCCGGCACGCCGCCGGCCCGATCCGGGTGCGGCTGCTCTTCGACCGGTCGCTGATCTGCGAGGTGTCCGACGGCAGCAGCACCTCGCCGCGGCTGCGGCAGGCCTCCTCGACCGACGAGGGCGGTCGCGGCCTGTTCCTGGTCGCGCAGATCGCCGAGCGCTGGGGCACCCGCTACACCGACACCGGCAAGGTCATCTGGGCCGAGCAGAACCTGCCCTGAGACGCATCGGTCAGCGCCGGCGGACCCGGGCCGCGAGCACCGCCACGTCGTCCTCCGCGGCCTCCGGCGTCAGCGCGTGCAGCACCGAGTCCAGCAGGTCGTCCAGGTCGCCGGCGGCGGGCAGCCGCAGCGCGGCGAGCCGGGCCAGCGAGGCGTCGATGTCCTCGCCGCGCCGCTCCACCAGGCCGTCGGTGTACAGCAGCAGCACCTGGTCGGGCAGCAGTTCGCGGGCCTGCTGCTGGTAGCCGCCGAGGCCGGTGCCGAGCGGCGGGCCGGTCGGCACCGCGACCAGGTCGGTCGGCCGGTCCGCGAGGACGAGCGCGGGCGGCAGGTGGCCGGCGCTGGAGAACGTCCACCGGTTGCGGCCCGGGTCGGCGAGCGCGAGCAGGCAGGTCGCCGGACGCGAGGACTCGTTCTCCGAGATCAGCGCGTCCAGCTGGCGCAGGATGCGGTGCGGCGGCAGGTCCATCCCGGCCACGTCCCGCAGCATCGAGCGGTAGGTGCTCATGTCGACCGCGGCCTCCACGCCGTGCCCCATGACGTCGCCCATCACCAGCAGGGTCCGCCCGAACGGCAGCCGGACGGTCTCGTACCAGTCGCCGCCCACCACCGAGCTGGTGCCCGAGGGCAGGTAGCGGGAGGCGAGCTCCAGGTTCGGATGCGGGTTGCCCGGCTCGGCGAGCAGCGCCCGCTGCAGCTGCAGGGCGATGCCCTGCGAACGGGTGTAGCGGCGGGCGTTGTCGATCCCGACGGCGGCCCGCCCCGCGAGGTCGCCGACCAGCACCGTGTCGTCCTCGGTGAAGGCCCGCGCGGACTCGCCGGCGCGGGCCAGCGACAGCACCCCGAGGACGCGGCCGCGCGCGGTCAGCGGGACGGCCAGCACCGAGTCCAGCCCGGCCGCCCGGTACGCGGCCGGGCCGGCCTCCTCCGCGGAGCCGGGCCAAGTGCCCTCCCGCACCGGCGCGGCCACCGGACGGCCGGTGCGCAGGCACCGGGCGACGGCCGAGCCCTCCGGGTGGCGCACCGATTCGCCGGGGCGGGCCAGCGGGGCCAGGTACGGCTTCAGGGCGGCCGTGCAGACCGCGGCGGCCCGGTGCAGCCGCAGCGTGCCGCCCGGTGCCCCGCGCTCGACCGCCTCCGGCGCCAGCAGCTCGACGGTCGCCAGGTCGGCCAGTGCGGGCACCGTGAAGTCGGCGAGCTCCACGCAGGTGGTGTCGACGTCCAGGGTGGTGCCGATCCGGCCGGCGGCGGCGTCCAGCACGGCCAGCCGGATCCGGGCCTGTTCCAGCTCGTGCGGCAGGTCCGGTCCGGTCGCCGGCGGCCGCGGCTCCTCGGCCGGGCCGAGCGCGGCGACCACCAGCCCGGCCGTCCGGCCGCCGATCACCAGCCGCCGGGCGCGCAGCCGCAGCCGGGGCACCGCGGGGTGCCCGGCGGACGGCTCGCGCGGGCTGCCGTCGACGAGGACCGCGTCCAGCGCGGGCGCCGCGGCGGCGAGCGCGGTGGCGGCCACCGCCCGGCCGAGCAGCCGCTCCGGGCCGACCGCCGCGGTGCGGCAGAACACCGGGTTCGCCCAGCGCCAGCGCAGGTCCGGGCCGACCAGCGCGAGGCCGACCGGGGCGTCCGTCAGGACGTGCCGCAGCAGCTCCTCGCCGCCCGTGGCCAGCGCGGCCGCCGCCCGGTCGATCGAGTCCCGCGCGGCGATCGAGGCGGCGGCGTCCCGGCCCGAAGCCTCCGCGTGCAACGCGCCTCCTCGGCCGTGTCGGCACCCCACTGCCCAGGATCACGCGGGCCGGAGCCGGGCGCATCCAATGCCGCCCCGGCCCGGCCCGCGCGGGACCACCGGGCCCGGTTCCGGGTGCCGGGCCGCCGGTCAGGGCGAACACTGGAGCTGTGCGGGCGAGCCGTGGCCCCGCGCCGCGGCGCGACCGTGCGCCGCCCCGGCCGAGGACCACCCATGAGCACAGACCTGAGACGTGTCGCCGTCATCGGTGACTGTCCGCTCTTCCGGCGCGGCCTGGCCCAGGCCGTGGACGCCGCGGAGGACCTGGTCTGCGCGGTCGGTGCGGCGTCGGTGCACGAGGCCGAGGCCGACCTCGAAGCGGGCGACGTCGTCCTGCTCGACCTGAAGTTACCGCCCGGCGAGCTCGCCGAGGCCGCCCACCGGCTCGCCGGCCGCGGCCTGGCCGTGCTGGTGCTGTGCTCCGACTCGCAGCGCGACGTGCTGCCCCCGATGCAGGCCGGCGCCCGCGGCTGCCTCAGCCGGCAGGCGGGCGAGATCGAACTGCTCGCCGCGATCCGCCTGGTCGCCGCCGGCTGCTCCTACGTCTCCGCCGATCTCGCCCTCCGCCCCTGGCCGGAGGCCGAGACCCGGGTCACCGACCGGGAACGGCAGATCCTCGCGCTGCTCGCCGGCGGCGAGACCGACCACGGCATCGCCCGGCGGCTGGGCATCAGCGAGCACACCGTCCACTCCCACCTGGACCGCCTCCGCGACAAGGTGGGCTCCCGCCGCCGCGTCGACCTGACCCGTTTCGCCCTCGCCCACGACATCCTCCCGGGCGACCCGCGCGATCCCGCCTGAGAAAGTGTTGGGTAATCGGATGATTACTGGTTCTTGAGGTCGTCGGCGAGGCGGCGGGCTGCTTCGGTCTCGATGGGGCCGTGCGGTTCGATCT
>NZ_JBFBJY010000081.1:0-38858 GCF_040702125.1 Kitasatospora sp. NPDC085895
CGGTCACATTCCGAACCCGGAAGCTAAGCCTCGGAGCGCCGATGGTACTGCAGGGGGGACCCTGTGGGAGAGTAGGACGCCGCCGAACAATTCTTGAGAGAAGCCCCGCCCGGGGACACCGGGCGGGGCTTCTCGCATTTCCGGGTTCGGCACGGCCGGTGTGCGACGGCGACGTAGGGTCGCCCTATGGAGACCACCACGACGCCGCCCTCCGGCGAGAGCATCCGTGTCATGTCCGAGCTGACCGCCGAGGATCTCTTCCTTGCGAAGTCCGTGCTGACGGCGGCCTCCGTCGACGACGGCCGGGAGGCGGTCTCGGAGGCGGGCCGGCTGCGGCTCCGGGTGAACGCGGGTCGTCCGGGCGTGCGGCACCTGCTGCAGACGCTGAACGGCCGTCCGGCGGGGTACGCGCAGCTGGAGGTCGCCGGCGACGGGAGTTCGGCGACGGCGGAGCTGGCCGTCCACCCCGAGCTGCGGCGCCGCGGACTCGGCGGCCGGCTGGCCGAGGCGGTCCTCGCGGAGCTCGCACCGGCCAAGGCGGTGGACTGCTGGGCGCACGGAGGCCACCCCGGTGCGGCCCGGCTGGCGGAGCGGTTCGGCGGCGTGCTCGTCCGGGAGCTGCGGCAGATGCGCCGGCCCGCCGGGCAGGAGGTGCCCGAACCGGTGCTCCCGGAGGGGGTGGAGCTCCGCACCTTCCGTCCGGGTGAGGACGAACGGGCCTGGCTGGCGCTGAACGCGCTGGCCTTCGCGCACCACCCCGAACAGGGCGCCTGGACGGAGGCGGACCTCGCGGACCGGCTCGCCGAGCCCTGGTTCGACCCGGCCGGCTTCTTCCTCGCCGTCCGTGACGGCGAGCCGGTCGGCTTCCACTGGACGAAGGTGCACCCCGACGGCCTGGGCGAGGTGTACGTGGTCGGGGTGGCCCCGGGCGAGCAGGGCAGCGGCCTCGGCCGGGCGCTCACCGCGGCGGGCCTGCGGCACCTGATCCGGGACCGCGGGGTGCCGGCCGTCCTTCTTTATGTGGACGCTGACAATCCGGCGGCGGTGCGGGTATATGAACGGTTGGGCTTCACCATCCACGAGGTGGACCTGATGTACCGCGTCCAGGAGGCCGGCCCGGCCGGTGGTTCCGGCCCACAGGGGTGACCGACTCAGCTTTCCTCCTGGCCATCCGGTGTTTACCGTGGATTCAATTGACGCCGCGAAGATCACAGGATGACGCCCGTAGTGCCTCGTCCGCGCTCCGCCCGCCGACCGGCTCGGCTCCGCCCGGCCGCTCCCGGCGGGTGGGCACCGGAGTGGCGGGACGAGGACGCTGCGTACGCCATACACACGTACGCCGCCGCGAGCACGGCTGACGACCGCGGTACGTGCGCCCGGGACTTCGCCCTGCATGAGGAGCTGGCACCGATGACCATCCCTGGCCCCGTCTCCGCCTCGTCCGGTGCGGCCCCCGGCCCCGCCTCCGGTGCGGGCTCCAAGCAGGCAGCCAAGCAGGCGTCCAAGAGCCGCGCCCGTGTCCCCAAGGCGGCCGGCAGGTCCACGGCGGCGGGCGAGACCCGTCCGCGGACCGCCCCGGCCCGGGCGGCCGCGGTGGAGCCCGCCCCGGCCGTCCCGGCCGCGCTGCCGAGCGCGATCACCAACGGCCTCGGCGTGCCGGTGAACGACGAGCCGGCGACCGCCCGGATCGCGCCCCGGTCGGCGACGGCCAGCTCCATGGGCGGGGTGCACTCCGCGCTCGCCGACGTCGAGACCGAGTTCGGTGCCCTCCCGGAGGGACGCTTCCTCGACCGCGAGCGGAGCTGGCTGGCGTTCAACGAGCGGGTGCTGGAACTCGCCGAGGACCCGGACATCCCGCTGCTGGAGCGGGCCAAGTTCCTCGCGATCTTCGCCAGCAACCTGGACGAGTTCTTCATGGTCCGGGTCGCCGGCCTCAAGCGCCGGATCGCCACCGGCGTGGCCACCAGGAGCGCCTCCGGACTGCAGCCGCGCGAGGTGCTGGACCTGATCTGGAGGCGCGCGCGCGAGCTGATGGCCCGCCACGCGGCGTCCTTCCAGCACGAGGTGCTGCCCGACCTGGCCGCCGAGGGCATCGAGGTGGTCCGCTGGCCCGAGCTCCTGGAGAAGGAGCAGGCCCGGCTGCACACGCTCTTCCGCCAGCAGATCTTCCCGGTGCTGACGCCGCTGGCCGTCGACCCGGCGCACCCCTTCCCGTACATATCCGGCCTCAGCCTGAACCTGGCCGTCGTGGTGCGGAACCCGGTCTCCGGGCACAAGCACTTCGCCCGGGTGAAGGTGCCGCAGTCGCTGTCCCGCTTCCTGGAGGCGTCGCCGCAGCGGTACGTCCCGCTGGAGGACGTGATGGGGGCGCACCTGGAGGAGCTCTTCCCGGGCATGGAGGTGCTCGCCCACCACGCCTTCCGGGTGACCCGCAACGAGGACCTGGAGGTCGAGGAGGACGACGCCGAGAACATCCTCAAGGCGCTGGAGAAGGAGCTCATGCGGCGGCGCTTCGGCCCGCCCGTCCGTCTGGAGGTCGAGGAGTCGATCGACCCGTACATCCTCGACCTGCTGGTGCGCGAGCTGAACGTCAGTGAATCCGAGGTGTTCCCGCTGCCCGGGCCGCTCGACCTGACCGGGCTGTTCGGCATCTCCGACCTGGACCGGCCGGAGCTGAAGTACCCGAAGTTCGTCGCGGGCACCGCGCGCGGGCTGACCGACGTGGAGTCGGCGTCCCAGCCGGACATCTTCGCCGCGATGCGCGAGCGGGACGTGCTGCTGCACCACCCGTACGACAGCTTCTCCACCTCGGTGCAGGCCTTCCTGGAGCAGGCCGCGGCCGACCCGCACGTGCTGGCGATCAAGCAGACGCTGTACCGGACCTCCGGTGACTCGCCGATCGTCGACGCGCTGATCGACGCGGCCGAGTCCGGCAAGCAGGTCCTCGTCCTGGTGGAGATCAAGGCCCGCTTCGACGAGCAGGCCAACATCAAGTGGGCCCGCAAGCTGGAGGAGTCCGGCTGCCACGTGGTGTACGGCCTGATCGGGCTGAAGACGCACTGCAAGCTGTCGCTGGTGGTCCGGCAGGAGGGCGAGACGCTCCGCCGCTACGCGCACGTCGGCACCGGCAACTACCACCCGAAGACCGCCCGGCTCTACGAGGACCTCGGTCTGCTGACCGCGGACCCGCAGGTCGGCGCGGACCTCTCGGACCTCTTCAACCGGCTGTCCGGGTACTCGCGCCGCGAGTCCTACCGGCGCCTGCTGACCGCGCCGCGCGGGCTGCGGGACGGCCTGGTCTCGCGGATCCACGGGGAGATCGCGCACCACCGGGCCGGCCGTCCGGCGTACGTGAAGATCAAGGTCAACTCGATCGTCGACGAGGCGGTGATCGACGCGCTGTACCGGGCCTCGCAGGCCGGCGTGCCGGTGGAGGTGTGGGTGCGCGGCATCTGCGCGATCCGCCCCGGCGTCGCCGGGCTGAGCGAGAACGTCCGGGTGCGCAGCGTGCTCGGCCGGTTCCTGGAGCACTCGCGGATCTTCGTGTTCGGCAACGGCGGCGAGCCCGAGGTGTGGTTCGGCAGTGCGGACATGATGCACCGCAACCTGGACCGCCGGATCGAGGCGTTGGTGCGGGTCTCCGACCCGGCGCACCGGGCGGAGCTGTCCGGGCTGCTCGACCTCGGGGTCTCCGACGAGACCGAGTCCTGGCACCTCGGTGCCGACGGGAGCTGGACGCGGCACTCGACCGACGCCGAGGGCAGGCCGCTGCAGCACGTCCAGGACCTGTTCATCGCCTCGCGCAAGCGCCACCGGAACGCGACCGCGGGCCGCTGACCACTGCCCGGGCCGCCGCCCGCGCCCCCGGTTCCGGCGGTGGCCGGGACGGCGGCCGCGGCGGCCCGGGACGACCACATGGGGGAGTCCTTGTCATGACCGATTCGCCGATGACGGCCCCGGCGGCGCCGAGCGCGTCCGCGGGGGAAGTCCTCTCCGGCTACCTCACCACCCAGGCCGGCGCGTTCCTGCGCGCCCTGCCGCAGGCGGTGGGCGAGGCCGGGTCGAGACCGGGCTCGCTCCCGGCCTCGGCGGCGGGTGCGGACGACCTCCTGCGCGCCGTCCGGCGGATCGGCGGTGCCCTGCACACCTTCGGCGCCGCCTTCGAACCCGGCTGGACCGGTGAGCTGCGGACGGAGCTGGCCTGGCTGCTCGACCTGCTCGGCCGGGAGCCCGGCTACCGGCGCCGGTCGGCCCGGCTGCTCGCAGCGCTGGACTCGCTGAGCGACACCGGCTCCGAGTCGCCCGGCATGCTGGCCGGGCACGCCGGCGCGCCCAAGGCCCGTGCGCTGCTGGAGCGGCAGCTCACCCTCGCCCGGACGAGGACGCACACCGCGCTGCTGCAGGAACTGCGGACGGCGCGGCTGCACGCGCTGGCCGACCGGATGACGCTGCTGAGCGGTGAGGTGCCGCTGCTGGACGAGGTGGCCGGGCGGGGCGGCGGCGCACTGGTGCAGCACGCCGCCGGGGCGCTCGGCGCACTCGCGGCGGCTGCCGAGCGGCTGCCGCTGGCCCGCGCGGCGGAGCCGTACGGCGGTGACGGCCTGCACCGGCTCGCGGTGCTGCCCGCGGCCCGCAGCGCCTCCCCCTCCGACGCCGACGCGCTGCTGGCGGCGGACGACGAGCCCTGGCACCGCGTCCGGGTGCTGGCGAAGCGGGCCCGGTACGCGCTGGAGGTGTGCGGGGTGCCGACCGTCGAGCTGGACCGGCTGGACGCGGTGCTCGACCGCCACCGGGACGCCTCGGACGCCGCCGCCACCGCCTCCACCGCGGCCCGCACGCCGCGGATCACGCCGGCGACCGCGTACGTGCTCGGTGTGGTGCATGCTGATCAGCGACTGGAGGTGGAGGCGGCCCGGTACGCCTTCGGCCACCAGTGGCCGAAGCTCCCGCACCACGGATGGCACGAATGGGCGACCGTCTGACCGCAGCGCAGCACCGCGCTGCCAATCCCTTCCGCGTCCGGCTCGCCGGGCGGTCCCGGCGCGGCGGCGCCCCCGCCATGCGGGCCGCCGTGCCCGGCTACGGGCCGACCGTGCTGGCCGCCGGCGGGGTGCTCTGGGTGCCCGGCGGGCCGAAGAAGGACGGCCGGGGCCTGAAGAAGCCGAGGATCGCCGTGATCCACCGGCCGAAGTACGACGACTGGAGCCTGCCCAAGGGCAAGCTCGAACCCGGCGAGGGCTGGCAGGCGGCGGCGCTGCGCGAGCTGCGCGAGGAGACCGGGATGCACTGCGTCCTGGGCCAGGAGCTGCCCGCGCAGCACTACCTGGTCGACGGCCGGCCCAAGGAGGTGCGCTACTGGGCTGCGGTGCCGACCGGTGGCGCGTTCACCCCCGGGCGCGAGGTCGACCGGCTGGAATGGCTTCCCCCGAAGAAGGCGAAGGCCCGTCTCACGCACGTCCGGGACCGTGCCCTGGTGGACGCGCTGCTCGTCCTGCTGGGCGGCGCGCGGGCCTGAACGGGCGCTATCCGGCGCACCCCGCGGCCGTGTTCCGCCGCAGGTCAGCAGTGTCCCGGCGGGGCCGTCCCGGGTGATCTCACCGCGCCCTCACCGTGACGCAACCGTTACTACCGACCTCGGTTTCCCGCCAGCCGTTCGAGGTTCACCATCCGTTCATTTGCGACCGCCTGACGCGTCACCTGCCCGGCCTACCTTCGGGACCACCGGAGGGCCGAACGGGCCCCGGACCACAGCGAAACCCGCGCTGATCGAGCCATCGACGAGCTCGTCAGGACGCAGGGTTTGCCTCAGAAAGGGACACCCAGTGAAGCTCCAGCGGAACGGCTCCAAGGCCCTCGCCATCGGTGCCATGGCGCTCGTCGGCACGCTGTCGCTCGCGGCCTGCGGTACGGACGACAACTCGACCAGCAGCTCGGGCAGCAGCGCCGCGGCCTCCGGTGCGGCCCCCGCCGCCCAGATCGCCTGCGGCAAGGGCGGGCAGCTGCTGGGTGCGGGTTCGACCGCCCAGACCAACGCGATCGACGTCTGGAAGGCCGCCTTCGGCTCCGCCTGCTCCGGCTCGACCATCACCTACGGCGGCGGCGGCTCCGGCGCCGGCGTGCAGCAGTTCAACCAGGGCAAGGTCGCCTTCGCCGGTTCCGACTCGGCCCTCAAGCCCGCCGAGGTCGACGCCTCGAAGCAGGTCTGCACCGGCGGCCAGGGCATCAACCTGCCGATGGTCGGCGGCCTGATCTCGGTCGTCTTCAACGTCGAGAACGTCGACAAGCTCGTCCTCGACGGCCCGACCATCGCGAAGATCTTCGACTCGCAGATCACCAAGTGGAACGACCCGGCGATCGCCGCGCTGAACCCGGGCGTCACCCTGCCGGACGCGCCGATCCAGGCCATCCACCGCTCGGACGACTCGGGCACCACCGCCAACCTGACCGGCTACCTGGCCAAGGCCTCCGGCGGCGCCTGGACCTACCCGGCCAGCAAGACCTGGGCGGGCAAGGGCGGCCAGTCCGCCAACGGCTCGGCCGGCGTCTCCGCGCAGGTCAAGCAGGTCAAGAACTCGATCAGCTACGTCGAGCTCTCCTACGCCCAGACCAACAGCCTGAAGAGCGCCGCCATCAACACCGGCGCCTCCAAGCCGGTCGACGCGACCGCCGAGAACGCCGCCACCACCTTCTCCAAGGCGAAGATCGCCGGTACCGGCAGCGACCTGGCCCTGAGCCTCGACTACGCGACCAAGGACGAGGGCGCCTACCCGATCGTCCTGGTCACCTACGAGATCGTCTGCGACAAGGGCAACAAGGCCGAGAGCCTCGACACCCTGAAGTCCTTCCTGACCTACACCGTCAGCGACGCCGGCCAGCAGGCCATCGGCGCCAAGGGCTACGTCCCGCTGCCGAAGGAGCTCTCCTCCAAGGTCCAGGCCGTCATCCCGACCCTGGCCTGACCCCCCGCACCACCGGTGGGGCGGCCCTCAGAGGGGGGACGGGCCGCCCCGCCGGAAGCACCACACCACGAGCACGACACGTCCGGGGCACCGCCGCCAGGTGCCGTCCCCCACGGGGGCAGCACCGTCAGACCGGAGTAGACGATCATGACTTCATCCCCCCCTGCCGCCGCACGGGGCAGGGCCCGCCGGAGCCGGAGCGACAGCCGGCTCGGCGACAGCATCTTCTTCAACCTCTCCCGAGGGTCGGGCATCCTGCTGCTGGTCATCATGGCCGCGATCGCAGGCTTCCTCGCCTACCGCTCGGGCATCGCGCTGTCCAAGGACGAGGGCAACTTCCTCACCACCTTCGAGTGGAACCCGGACGCGCCCAAGCCGGTCTTCGGCATCGCCGTCCTCGCGTTCGGCACCATCGTCAGCGCGCTGATCGCCATGGTGATCGCCGTACCGGTCGCCGTCGGCATCGCGCTGTTCATCTCGCACTACGCACCGCGCCGCATCGCACAGCCCTTCGCCTACCTGGTCGACCTGCTCGCCGCGGTGCCCAGCATCGTCTACGGCCTGTGGGGCGTGCTGTTCCTCGTCCCGCACATGGACGGCCTGACCGCGTGGATGGACCAGTACCTCGGCTGGACGTACCTCTTCGACCAGACCCAGGCCGGCGTCACCCCGCGCAACCTCTTCACCGTGGGCATCCTGCTGGCGATCATGGTCCTGCCGATCATCACCGCGGTCAGCCGCGAGGTCTTCCGCCAGGTCCCGCGCATGCACGAGGAGGCGGCCCTCGCCCTCGGCGCCACCCGCTGGGAGATGATCCGCACCGCCGTGCTGCCCTTCGGCCGCCCCGGCATCATCTCCGCCTCGATGCTCGGCCTCGGCCGCGCGCTCGGCGAGACCATCGCCGTCGCCATCGTGCTCTCCGCCAACAGCGTGCTCTCGCTGCACGTCCTCGACCCCGGCGGCGGCACCTTCGCGCAGAACATCGCGCTCAAGTTCAACGAGGCCCAGCCGTTCGGCCGTGACGCCCTCATGGCATCCGGCCTGGTCCTCTTCGTGATCACCCTGCTGGTGAACGGCGCCGCCCGACTGATCATCGCGCGCCGCAAGGAGTACTCGGGGGCCAACGCATGAGCACCGCGACCACCATTGCGGACTCGGCTCCGCAGCTGCGCCGCAGCCTGACCACCGCGCGGCTCCCCAAGTGGGCGCCGGCCGGCGTGGCGCTGCTCTCGATCGGCCTCGGCTGCGCCGTCGGCGCCGGCGCCGGACTCTCCAGCCACCTGCAGTGGGGCATGATCGCCGCCGCGCTCTTCGTGGTGCTGAGCTACGCGCTCTCCGCCCGCGTCGAGGGCCGCCGCCAGGCCAAGGACCGGCTCGCCACCGCGGTGGTCTGGGTCGCCTTCATCCTGGCCGTCGTCCCGCTGGTGGCGCTGACCTTCTACACCGTGCAGCAGGGCCTGGAAGTGCTCGACGGCAACTTCCTGACCCACTCCATGAAGAACGTGATCTCCTCCGGCCCCGGCGGCGGCATCTACCACGCGCTGATCGGCACCCTGGAGCAGGTCCTGCTGGCGACCCTGATCGCCGCCCCGATCGGTCTGCTGACCGCGGTCTACCTGGTGGAGTACGGCCGCGGCCGGCTCGCCAAGTGGGTCACCTTCTTCGTCGACGTCATGACGGGTGTGCCGTCGATCGTCGCCGGTCTGTTCATCCTCTCGCTCTGGAACATCCTGCTCGGCTTCGACTACTCGGGCTTCTCCGGCAGCCTCGCGCTGGCCATCCTGATGATGCCGGTCGTCGTGCGCTCCACCGAGGAGATGCTCAAGCTCGTCCCGAACGAGCTGCGGGAGGCCTCGTACGCGCTGGGCGTGCCGAAGTGGAAGACCATCCTGCGCATCGTGCTGCCGACCGCGATCGGCGGCATCACCACCGGTGTGATGCTGGCCGTCGCCCGCATCACCGGTGAGACCGCGCCGGTCATGATGCTGGTCTTCGGCGCCGACGCCATCAACGGCGACCCCTTCAACGGACCGCAGCAGTCGCTGCCGCTCTACATCTGGCAGCAGTACTCGATGGTCAACAACGACTTCGGCTACGCCCGCGCCTGGGGCGCCGCGCTGGTGCTGATCTTCTTCGTGATGGGGCTCAACCTCATCGCGCGGGGCATCGCACGCTGGCGCTCGCCCAAGGGCGGACGCTGACCCGACTGACGTACGAGACGAGAGAAGAGAAAGACCATGGCCAAGCGCATCGACGTCAGCGGACTGTCCGCCTACTACGGAGCCACCCGCGCCATCGAGGACATCTCGATGACCATCGAGCCCCGCTCCGTGACGGCCTTCATCGGCCCGTCCGGCTGCGGCAAGTCCACCTTCCTGCGCACCCTCAACCGCATGCACGAGGTCATCCCCGGTGCCCGCGTCGAGGGCAAGGTGATGCTGGACGACGAGAACCTGTACGCCTCCAACGTCGACCCGGTCGCCGTGCGCCGCTCGGTCGGCATGGTGTTCCAGCGGCCGAACCCCTTCCCCACCATGTCGATCTACGACAACGTGGTGGCCGGCCTCAAGCTCGCCGGCGTGCGGAAGAAGTCCGTGCTGGACGGCGTGGTGGAGAAGTCCCTCAAGGGCGCCAACCTCTGGAACGAGGTCAAGGACCGGCTGAACAAGCCCGGCGCCGGCCTCTCCGGCGGTCAGCAGCAGCGCCTGTGCATCGCCCGCGCCATCGCGGTCGAGCCCCAGGTCCTGCTGATGGACGAGCCCTGCTCCGCCCTCGACCCGATCTCCACCCTCGCCATCGAGGACCTGATCGGCGAGCTGAAGTCCCAGTACACGATCGTCATCGTGACCCACAACATGCAGCAGGCGGCCCGCGTCTCCGACCGCACCGCCTTCTTCAACCTGGCCGGCGTCGGCCAGCCGGGCAAGCTGATCGAGCTGGACGACACCCAGCGGATCTTCTCCAACCCGTCCGTCCAGGCGACCGAGGACTACATCTCGGGCCGCTTCGGCTGACCGGGCCGGGCTCCCCGGAGCCGCACCGACTACTTCGCGGTGCTGCATGGCGGTGCCGCCGCGAAGTACGCAGGGCCCGCCCCCGTGATGTGGGGGCGGGCCCTGCACCCTTCCGGGCGGGCTCGTCGGGGATCAGAGGAAGAGCAGGTCCACGACGCCGTACATCGCCGCGGCCACCAGGGCGGCCGCCGGCATGGTGATGAACCAGCCGAGCACGATGTTCTTGGCGACGCCCCAGCGGACCGCGCGGATCCGCTTGGTGGCGCCCACACCCATGATCGCCGAGGTGATCACGTGGGTGGTGGAGATCGGCGCCGCGTAGACGAACGAGGTGATGTACATGACGGTCGACGCCGTGGCCTCGGAGGCGAAGCCCTGCGGCGGGTCCAGCTCGATGATCTTGCGGCCGAGGGTCCGCATGATCCGCCAGCCGCCCGCGTAGGTGCCCAGCGACAGCATCGTCGCGCAGGAGATCTTCACCCAGATCGGGATGTCGCTGGTGGCCTGGTGGCCCGAGATGGTGAGCGCCAGGACCACGACACCCATCGTCTTCTGGGCGTCCTGCAGGCCGTGCGCCAGGGCCATGGCGGCGGCCGAGGCGGTCTGCGCGACCCGGAAGTTGCGCTTGGCGCGGTGCGGGTTGGCCCGGCGGAAGATCCACAGGATGCCCAGCATGACCAGGAAGCCGCCGGTCAGGCCGACCACCGGCGAGACCACCATCGGAATGATGATCTTGTCGACCACGCCGCTCCAGATCACCGCGGTGCCGCCGGCCAGCGCCGCACCCACCATGCCGCCGAACAGGGCGTGCGAGGAGGACGAGGGGAGGCCGAAGTACCAGGTGACCAGGTTCCAGGTGATCGCGCCGACCAGCGCGGCGAACAGGATCGCCATGCCCTGGCTGCCCGAAGGCGTCTCGATGATGCCGCTGGAGACCGTGTGCGCCACCCCCGAACCGAGGAAGGCGCCGGCCAGGTTCATGACCGCGGCCATCGCCAGCGCCGCCCGCGGGGTCAGCGCCCGGGTGGAGACCGAGGTGGCGATCGCGTTCGCCGAGTCGTGGAAGCCGTTGGTGTAGGTGAAGAAGAAGGCCACGCCGATGACGGCGATCAGTGCTGCGGTGTCCACGGAGGTCAGGACTCCTTGACCGCGATGGTCTCCACCGTGTTCGCCACGTGCTCGAAGGCGTCGGCCGCCTCCTCCAGGACGTCGACGACCTGCTTCAGCTTGAGCACCTCGATCGCGTCGTACTGGCCGGAGAACAGGTGGGCCAGCAGCTTGCGGTGGATCTGGTCCGCCTGGTTCTCCAGCCGGTTGACCTCGATCCAGTACTCGGTGAGGTTCCGCATCGACCGCAGGTTCGGCATCGCCTCCGCGGTCAGCTCGGCGGCCCGCGCCAGCACCTCGATCTGCTGCTCGACACCCTTCGGCAGGGACTCGATGTCGTAGAGGACGACCAGGTCGACCGCCTCCTCCATGAAGTCCATGATGTCGTCCAGCGAACCGGCGAGGCTGTAGATGTCCTCACGGTCGAAGGGCGTGATGAAGGAGGAGTTCAGCTGGTGGAAGATCGCATGGGTGGTGTCGTCGCCGGCGTGCTCGGCGGCGCGCATGCGCTCGACGATCTCCGCGCGGGCCGACACGTCTGATCCCAGCAGTTCCAGCAGGAGCTTCGACCCGACGACGAGGTTCTCCGCCGCGGCGGCGAACATGTCGTAGAAGCTCGTCTCCTTCGGGGTCAGGCTAAAACGCACGGAAATCTCCGATGTGCGGGGTAGGGACTGAACGACTCTAGGCGTTCGCCGTCCCGGGTGTGCAAACGGGGTGTTGGCGCGGTTCCCCAGTCTGGCGGAACCCCGGCCGGATTGCCCCCGCCGTGCACGAGGAGATCCGTTCCCCGCCCGGACGGCGGAACATGCGGGGAGCCTCCCGTGTTGGACACTGGAGGTCCAGGGACGGCGACCAGGGAGACAGAGGCGGGCCGGATGACCACGATTCAGACGCGCACCGAGGACACCGGCACCCCCGGGCCCGCGGCCGGCACCCCCGACACCGCGGCCGGCGGCGACGACGTCACCGCCGAGGCCGGCGCGGCGCACCCGCACGGCGGTCCGCACGGCTACAGCGCCCAGAAGAACGAGCACCTCAAGCGGCTGCGCCGGATCGAGGGCCAGATCCGCGGCCTGCAACGCATGGTCGACGAGGACGTCTACTGCATCGACATCCTCACCCAGGTCTCCGCGGGCACCAAGGCACTGCAGTCCTTCGCCCTCTCGCTGTTGGAGGAGCACCTGCGGCACTGCGTGGCCGCCGCCGCCGAGCAGGGCGGCGCCGAACTCGACGGCAAGGTCGCCGAGGCCACCGCCGCCATCTCCCGGCTGCTGCGCACCTGAGCGCGGGTCACCCGCTGAACACCGGTCAGCGCGGGCACGGGCGGCGGGAACGACGGCCGCCGCCCCGACCCGCGCGACGCGGCCCCGGCACCGCCGTCAGCCGGCGGGCGACCGTTCGGCGCCGTCCTGCCGCGGCGCCGCCGGCACCCGGTCGAGCAGCACCCGGTCGATCTGCTCGGTGGCCAGTTTCTCGTCGGAACTGGTCGATGCGGCGATCATGAGCTCGCCGGCCAGCTCGATCTCGTCGAGCGCGGTCTTGTCGTGGCCGCCCGCGCGGCCGTCCGAGGATGCCACCTGCACCACCCCTCCAGCGCCGCCTCCCGGCCAGGACGGCGGTACCCCGTCCTCCAGGGTAAGGAGGAGCGGCGCCCCGCCGTATGGCACGGACGGGTCATCTCTGCGGCCACAGGCACTAGGGCCGGCGGCCGGAACCTGGCTGCAGGCCCCCGGAGCCGTCACTTCGCAGGTGCCGAGGCCTTCGGCGAGTAGATGTCGGCGGAGGACGGCTCGGACGCCCGGACGGGGGTGCCGAAATCGGCCAGCGAGGTGGTCGAGACCACCTTCACCTGGTCCTTCGCCTCCTTGGAGCCCGCCACCCCGGCGAAGGCGAAGGTCTCCACCACCTTGCGCACCCGCCCCTGGGCGTCCAGCCACACCTCGTACGGCACCTGCTTCGCCGTGAAGGTCTGCGCGGCCATCCGCAGGCCGTCCGCGCCCCGGCCGCCGGTGGCCTCGGCCGCCCTGGCGAGGTCCAGGGTGCCCTTGTAGTGCTTGAGCTCCGTGCCGTCGACCGTCTCGGTGCCGACCAGCTCGGCCGACTCCGCGCCGCGCAGCGAGCCGGCGGCGCTGGCCGGGTCCGTGGCGCCGCTGCTGACCAGGTTGCCGTCGGGGAGCTGGCGGACGTCCAGCCGGACCCACTTGCCGGCCGGGACCTTGGCACCGCTGTTCTGCAGGTAGACCGTGCCCGGCAGGACGATCTCCTTGATCGTGCCGGTGGTGGCCGCGCCGGGAGGCACGTCGATCTCCAGGGTGCCGATCCGCTTCACGTAGTCGTAGCCGCCAGTGCCGTTGAACACGGCCTTCTTCTCCGCCGACTCGGTGACCAGCTCGGTGGTGGTGCGGGCCGAGCCCGTCCGGCCGGTGATGTCGGCCGCGGAGCGCACCGCGGTCAGGGGGTCGGCGGAGAGCACGTCCGCCGAGCCGCCCTGCGGCTCGGCGCCCCCGCCCGAGCAGGCGGACAGGACGGCGGCCAGCAGCGCCGCCGCCGCGGCGGTGCGGACGGGCTTCAGCTTCTTCACGATCGACACAACCCCCTCGGGCACCGATGCCCGGCAAGCAGCCACCCCGGATGGGCAGAGCTATCCAGGGCCCAACGAGCCCGGCCCGCAAGGGTTACGGCCGTCCCGGCGTACGGAATCGTCCGCGCGCCCCCGGTCGACGCGTTACGGTGAAGCACGTGTCCAGCGACGTCCCGGCGGAGTCCGTGCCGGTCCCGCCCAACGCCCACCTGGTGGCTCTCCAGGAACGCGGATCGTTCTGCTTCGCCAGCTGCAGCTGCGGCTGGCTCGCCCCGGGGCGGCGCTCCCGCGACCGCGCCCGACGGGACGCCGACGAACACCGGCGCGACGGCACCGTCTGACTGTCCGGCGGAGGGCCGGAGCGGGGCTCAGGCCGCCAGGTCGGACTCCGGAGCCGGCTGCTCGACCACGGCGGGCTCGCGCCGCCGACGGCTGCGGCCGTCCCCGGCACCCCCGCGGGCCGGCCTGCGGGCGACCACCAGCGGCGCGGCCGCCGTCCTGGCGAGCGCGTGGCAGAACGGCACCAGCACCGCCATCGCCAGCGGCGCCAGCAGCAGCACCACGGCGGTGGCCAGGGCGAAACCGCCGATCACGTCCGTCGGGTAGTGCACGCCCATGTACATCCGGCAGAAGCCCTGCAGCAGGGCCAGCGCGCCCGCGACCAGGCCCAGCCTGCGGTTCACCAGCAGCAGGGCGACGGCGATGCCCATCGACATCGCCGAGTGGTCGCTGACGAAGGAGAGGGTGCCCTCCTTGCCCTCCACCAGGACCTCCAGCTCGGGATGGTCCACGAAGGGGCGCGGCCGGTCCACGATCGCCGAGATCGGCAGGTTCGCCAGCTCGGCGATCGCCACCGCCAGCGGCGCCCACAGCAGGCCGGCCACCGCCACCGGGGCGTCCGGCCGGCGGCGGGCCTGCAGCCAGGCCGTCAGGCAGACCGCGGCCAGGCCGAGCAGGATGCCGTACTCGCCGATCCACGAGACCGCGGAGTCCAGCCACCCCGGGGCCGAGACGGCCAGCCCGTTGATCGCGCGGAGCAGGCCCAGGTCGGGGTTGCCCGTGTCGGCGAGCAGCGTCGACACGCCGCACCTCCCTCTCTGTGTCCGGTGCACCGGCCCGGTCGCACCGCCTGCGTCCCCCGTCCCGGCAGGTCGTGGCCGGGGCATGGTCCGGTACGGAGCAACAACGTTCTGAGCAGGCCGGAGGGTTCCGCGGAGATCGCGCGTCACGGAAAATTGACTCGCCGTCCACCGTCCGCCCACACCCGGGGCGGTCCGGAGGCTCAGCTCTGCTTCGGGCCCTGGCCGCCGCTGATCGTACCGTCGGCGTTGCGGACGGGCAGAGCCGCGGCACCGTCCGGGGTGACCCGGGTGGCGCCGATGTAGTCGCGCTGGTCGATGGTGTCGTAGCGGATCACCGCGCCGGTGTGCGGGGCGTCGATCATGTAGCCGCCGCCGACGTAGATCCCGACGTGGTGGATGGACCGCGGATCGTTCAGGTCGTTCGCGAAGAACACCAGGTCACCCGGGCGGAGTTGGTCCCGGGAGGGGTGCTCGCCGGCGTACCACTGGTCGTTGGCCACCCGGGGCAGGGCGATGCCGACGCTCTCGAACGCGGCCTGGGTGAGGCCCGAGCAGTCGAAGCGCCCCTGCTGCGAGGGCAGGCCCTCGCCGCCCCACAGGTACGGCGTGCCGAGCTTGGTCTGCGCGAAGTAGATCGCGCCCGCGGCCTGCTGGGAGAGCCCGACCGCGGTCTGCGGGGCCGGCGCGGTGAAGCTCCTGGCCAGCGACTGGATGTTCTTCACGTAGCCCTGGGTCTCCCGGTAGCCCGGGACCCCGCCGGCCTTTATCACCGCGTACGGGCCGGCGTTGTAGGCGGCCAGCATGTTCGCCTGCCGGTCGCCGGGCACGTTGGAGACGTCCTTGGCCAGCGCGCAGTCGTAGGTGGCGGCCGAGGCGATGGCGTCCGCCGGGTCCCAGATGTCGCGCCGGCCGTCGCCGTTGGCGTCCACCCCGTAGGTGGCCCAGGTGCCCTCCAGGAACTGCGCCATGCCGTACGCCTTGGCCGGGCTCTTGGCGGTCGGGTCGAATCCGCTCTCCTGGTACAGCTGCGCCGCGAGCATCGGGGGCGAGATCTCGGGGCAGAGGGCGCCCCATTTCTCGATCAGCGGCCGGTACGCCGTCGGCACCGTGCCCGACGAGATCGAGAGGTGGTTGGTACCCGACCGGGCCGTGCCGCTCGCGGCGAAGGTCCCGACCGTGACGATTCCGACGAAACCGACCGCCACGACCGCTGCAGCGGCGGCCGCCGTGCCCGCTCTGCGGAGTACCATCAGCACCATCCCCGACGTGGCGTCAGTTGCGAGTGTTCCGGAAGGCATTGCTCAGAGCAATCAGGACAGATACGAAGAGTGAGCGGTATCCTTCGTACGGTGGACATCCTGTCGTACGTGTCCCGCGCCTCACGACCAATCCGCGAGATATAGCCAAGTCGACATCAGATCTGGCCAAGAATAGGTCCTGCCCCTTCGCGAAGCCGTGTTCCGGGGCCTTGAATTTGCCTGATCGGGCGGTGAGATGGAATGAACCTGAGCAGCGTGGACAGCAAGGTGGTCGGCTACCTGGCCGAGGACCCACCCAAGAAGGCCAACATCGACACCATCATCGGCGGCATCGCCCCGGACTGGGGACCGTTCGCCAGCCTCGGGTCCGAGGCGCGGGTGATGGTCGAGGTCGTGATGGCGGTCGCCATCCTGGCCTGCCTCGCCATCGCGGTCTGGGGGGCCGCCAAGCAGCGCATCGGCGCCACCGCGATGCGCGACACGTTCAGTGCCGAGCAGGGCAAGGGACTGATCATCGCGGGACTGACCGGCGTGTTCATCATCGGATCGCTGGGCACCCTGTTCACCATTGTCTACGGCATGGCGATCTGACGATCGTACGGATCGGATAGTCATCCCGGCGGAGCGGCCATGCGACTCTGCCGGCACAGTCGTGTTCGCGTCACCGGGGCCCCGCGGGGCTCCCCGCACCAGGAGGGCCGCCGTGCCGTTGTCCGACGACCAGCCGCACACCCGTACGCGGCTGCCGGTCGGCGAACAGCCCTCCCACCAGGTGACCGCACGTCAGCCGCGTCCCGTCCGGACGCTGCTGACCGTCCTGCTCGTGGTCACCCTGCTGGTGATCGCCGTCTCCGTCGCCAACCGCGGCAGGCCCGACCCGGGCAGCGCCGGCAGCGGCACCGCCGCCCCCGGCTCCGGGGACGGCGCCCAGGCCGGTGCGGCCGCCACCGCACCGAGCGGCACCAAGCCCGTCGACACCACCGCCAACGGCATCGCCAACGGCTTCCCGCACACCGACCAGGGCGCCCAGTCGGCCGCGGCCAACTACGCGACCGCCCTCGGTTCCGCGGAGATGTTCCGGACCGCGAGCCGCCACACCGTCGTCGACACCGTCTCCGACCCCACCGTCGCCGCCGCGATCCAGCAGCGGCTCGACGCCGCCTTCACCGCCGAGAACAACGGCCGCTTCGGCCTCGACGCCGAGGGCCGGGCCCCCAAGGGCCTCACCTTCGTCAGCCGCACCGTCCCCGTCGGCACCCGCACCACCAACTACGCCGACACGGCGACGAAGGTGGAGGTGTGGTGCACCGGGCTGCACGGGCTCGCCGGCGACGGCTCGACCAGGCCGGTCTCCCAGGACTGGTACACCCTCACCGTCACCATGCGCTGGACCGGCAGTGACTGGAAGGTGACCGACTTCGACCGGGCCTCGGGCCCTGCCCCCGTTCCGGGTGATCAGCAGGCGGCCACGGCCCAGCAGATCACTGACGCAGTCCAGAGGTTCGGAGGCTTCCGCTATGCGCGGTGACGGCTCGACCAGATCCTTCGTCCGACGGGCCGGTGCGCTAGGCGGCGCACTCGCCGTCCTGCAGGCCACCGCGCTGATCACCGCCCAGCGGGTGTTCGCCGACCCCACGCCCTCGCCGACACCGTCGTCCACCGGTCCGACCTGCACGGGCCAGGGCGGCGCGGACTGGCTGGGCGGTAACAAGCTGTGCCCTCCGCCCAACAGCACCGTCGTACCCGGCACCGAAGGCCTCGGCACCGTCACCGACCCCCTCGGGTCGCTGGCCAAGGGATGTGCGCAGGCCGCCGCCTGGGTGGTGCGCAAGCTGTCGGGGGCGATCGACGGCACGACGCAGGTGGACTTCACCAACGCCGCATTCCTGCAGCAGTACGCGGTGGTGTTCGCCGGTTCGACGGTCGTCACGCTGGTGCTGTGGCTGCTGGCGGTGACCAAGCGGGCGGTGCGCGGTGCCCCGCTGACGCAGGCGTTCTCGGAGGCGATCGGCTTCCTGTGGCTGACGGTGGTGGCCTCGGCGTTCACCCCGCTGATCCTCTACACGGTGGTCTCGGCGACGGACGGCCTGACGGCGGCGATCTCGGCCGGCACCAAGTCGGACACCGGCACCTACCTGGGCGGCTTCGCGGACACCCTGGAGAAGGGCTCGCTCGGCGGCGGTCCGCTGATCCTGATCATCGTGTCGCTGGTGGCCGTGCTGGCCGCCGCCGTGCTCTGGATCGAGCTGCTGATCCGGGCCGCGATGCTGTACGTGGGCGCGCTGCTCGGCACCGCCGTGTACGCGGGCCTGGTGGACAAGCAGCTGTGGAAGCACGTCCGCCGCTGGGCCGGCCTGATGCTGGCGGTGGACCTGGCGAAGCCGATCATCGTGATCATCCTGGGCCTGGCCGGCGCGGTCGCCACCGGGGCCGGGGCCGACGACGACTTCGCCCGGGTGCTCTCCGGCCTCGCGATCCTCTTCCTGTCGATCTTCTCCAGTGCGGCCGTCTACCGCTTCGTGCCCGGCTTCGGCGACGAGCTCCAGCAGGTGCGGCGGGCCCGGGCGAGTGCGGTCTCCGCCGGCTCGGCGATGATCAACGGCCCGGCGAACCTGGTCAAGCAGGGCATCTCGGCGCACGGTTCGCGCGGCGGCCCGCAGGCGGCCAACGCCTCCTCCGGCGCGGGCGGCTCCGGCATCGCGCCGGGCATCGCCGCGCACGCCGGCCGCGCCGCGGCGCCGCCCGCCCAGCCCTCCGTTCCGGCCCCCGCCCCGATCAACAACCCCACGAAGGGAGGGTGACGGGTGAGCAGCGAACCGCTCGGCCGGTTCGGCGCCCAGTACACCCAGCCGTACGTGCACCAGCGCCGCACCTACCTCATCGGCAAGTCCCGGCCGAACGCGCCGATCGGGCGCAACCGCGAGTCCGGCGAGATCGTGCTGATCATCTTCGGCGCGTTCCTCGGCATGATGTGGGGTCTGCTGATGCCGGTCCTGCCGCTGCGGATCGCCGGCCTGGTGGGCTTCCCGCTGTTGGCGATCATGGCCGTGTACGTGCCGTACCGCCGCCGCACCTTCTACAAGTGGGTGGAGATCAACCGGACGTACCGGCGGACGGTGCGCAGCGGCCGGGCGGTCTGGAAGTCCGAGGTGATCGACGCGGGCACCCGGCTGGACGGGCGCGAGGTGGAGATCGGGCCGCCGCCCGGGGTGGGCCGGCTGCGCTGGCTGTCCGCGCCGTTCGGGCCGGACGAGGTCGGGGTGCTGATGCACCTGGAGCGCCGGACGGTCACCGCCGCGATCGAGATCGAGGGCCCGGGCGTCGGCCTGCGCGACTCGGAGGACCAGGAGGCGCTGGTCGACCGGTTCGGCACGCTGCTCAAGCACGTGGCGAACGGCGACGGCTTCGTGACCCGCCTGCAGATCCTGGCCCGGACGCTGCCCGCGGACCCGGACGCGCACGCCAAGGACGTGGAGCGCCGCGGGGACGACGAGGCGCCGCGCTGGCTCAAGGAGTCGTACGACCAGCTGCAGTCGATGGTGTCGACCTCGTCCGAGCAGCACCGCGCCTACCTGGTGGCCTGCATGCACTACACCCGCGACCTGGCGGCCGAGGCGCACGCCATGGGGCGGACGGCGGACGGCCGACGGCAGCGCGACGACGAGGGCCTGGCGACGGTGATGGCCCGTGAGCTGACCGACATCTGCGCCCGGCTGGCGGAGGCGGACATCCGGGTCCGGCAGCCGCTGGGCCAGGCCCGGCTGGCCTCGCTGGTGCACTCGATGTACGACCCGGACCACCCGATCGACCACATCCAGGCGATGAGCCGGCGCAACGCCTGGCCGGCCGAGCTGGACGCCACCCACCCGCAGTTCCTGCAGGCGAAGACCCGCGAGTCGGCGACCCGCGAGCCGTGGTGCCACGCCACCGCCTGGGTCAAGGAGTGGCCGCTGACCCCGGTCGGCGTGAACTTCCTGGCGCCGCTGCTGGTGCACACCCCGGACGTGATCCGCACGGTCGCGGTCACCATGGACCTGGAGCCGACCGACGTCGCCATCGAGCGGATGCTCACCGAGAAGACCAACGACGAGGCCGAGGCCAACCGCGCGGCCAAGATGAACCGCACCGTCGACCCGCGCGACCTGGCGCACACCGGCCGGGTCGACCAGCGCGGCGACGACCTCGCCTCCGGCGCGGCCGGCGTCAACCTGGTCGGGTACATCACGGTCTCGGCCCGCACCCCCGAGGCGCTGGCCCGCGACAAGCGGACCATCCGTGCCTCGGCCGGCAAGAGCTACCTCAAGCTGGAGTGGTGCGACCGCGAGCACCACCGGGCGTTCGTCAACACGCTGCCGTTCGCGACCGGCATCCGCCGCTGAGGGAGGGGACCCCGTGCTCGGCAACCTCACCGACGCCTTCACCAGCCTGATGTTCGGCAAGGTGGAGACCACCCGTCTGCCCGTCCGCACCTCCACCGGCCAGGCGCAGGCGGTCTACCTGCCGACCGCCGCGCCGGGCCTGGGCGACTCGGGCGTCATCATCGGCCGCGAGGTGTACAGCGGCAAGGGCTACGTCTACGACCCGTTCCAGCTGTACGGCCAGCAGTTGCCGGCGCCGCACTGGCTGGTGCTCGGCGAGTCCGGCAACGGCAAGTCGGCGCTGGAGAAGACGTACGTGCTGCGCCAGCTGCGGTTCCGCGACCGACAGGTGGTGGTGCTGGACGCGCAGGGCGAGGACGGCGTCGGCGAGTGGAACCTGATCGCCAACGCGCTCGGCATAAAGTCGATCCGGCTCGACCCGATGGCGGCCCGGGACGGCGGGGTGAAGCTCAATCCGCTCGACCCGTCGATCACCACCACCGGCCAGCTGTCACTGCTGCGCACCATCATCGAGGTGGCGATGGGGCGCGGGCTGGAGGAGCGGGCCGGCTTCGCGCTGAAGGCCGCGCACGCCCACGTGCACGCCACGGTGAAGGACCGCCAGCCGGTGCTGGACGACATCATCTCCACCCTGCGCAGCCCCGACCTCTCCTCGGTGGAGTCGCTGGGGGTGGGCGTCGAGGACGTGCAGTCCTGGGGCCTGGACGTGGCCCTGGTGCTGGACCGGCTGGTCGACGGCGACCTGCGCGGCATGTTCGACGGCCCGACCACGGCCGGCATCGACCTGGACGCGCCGCTGATCGTCTTCGACCTGTCGCACATCGACCGGAACTCGATCGCGATGCCGATCCTGATGGCGATCGTCGGGGTCTGGCTGGAGCACACCTGGCTGCGGCCGGACCGGGTGAAGCGGATCTTCCTGGTCGAAGAGGCCTGGCACATCATCAACAGCCCGTTCGTGGCACAGCTCTTCCAGCGCCTGCTGAAGTTCGGCCGCCGTCTCGGCCTGTCCTTCGTGGCGGTGGTCCACCACCTGTCGGACGTGGTGGACGGCGCGGCCGCGAAGGAGGCCTCCGCGATCCTGAAGATGGCCTCCACCCGCACGATCTACATGCAGAAGGCCGAGGAGGCGAGAGCCACCGGCCGGGTGCTGGGCCTGCCGCGCTGGGCGGTGGAGATCATTCCAACCCTGTCGCCCGGCATCGCGGTCTGGGACGTCAACGGCAACGTCCAGGTGGTCAAGCACATCATCACCGAGTCCGAGCGGCCGCTCGTCTACACGGACCGAGCGATGACCGAGGACGCCGTCGCGGAGCGCCAGCGGGCCGAGCAGCAGCTCGCCTCCGAACCGATGATCTGACCGCCCCGGCGGCACCGGCCGCCGGGGCTCACCGGAGGCCCTCGGCGGCGCCGGCCGCCAGCACGCCGGCCGCCGCGGCGGCGGTCAGCAGCCAGGCGGCGCCGGTCTGCCACGGCCCCCACGAGGACAGCAGCCCCGCGGCCAGGGCGTGCGCGCACCCGTACCCGGCCGCGAGCGTCGCCGCACCGCGGTCGCCCCGGGCGTACCGGCCCGAGGCGAACAGCGCGAGTCCGGCCGGCAGCAGGAAGGTCAGGCCGCAGAACAGCGCGGGCCCGGTCTCGATCATGCGGACGAACCGCTCCTCGCCGTCCGCGTACCCGGAGGCGTCGCGGGGTGCGGCGAACGGCTGCAGCACCAGGGCCGCGTACGCCGCGGTGCAGAGTGCGGCGGTGAACCAGAGCACCGAGGAGGCGGTCAGCAGCCACCAGGCGGTCAGGCTCGCGGGACGGGGGCGGGCGGGGCTCTCCATGGCGGTGACGCTACGGCCGCTGCGGCAGGCGCCGCCTGAGTACGCGTGCTCAACAACGTGTCAGCTGGTGGAAACCCTCTCGTTACGTCAGAAGACCTGACAGCTACGCGCGTTGACCCTAGGCTTCACTGGTCATGCCACCATGGCCCCGGCCCCCGCCGGGCCCCAGACGGTACGGGGTACCCTCATGTCCACATCCGGTCAGACCGGCAGATACCGCCGTACGGCGCTCGCCGCGGCCGCGGCCGCGGGCCTGCTCGGCACGCTGCTCGTGCCGAGCGTCGCCGAGGCGCACGGCCACCACAAGCCGAAGGTCGAGGACCTCCAGCTCCTCGCCATCAACGACTTCCACGGCAACCTCGAGCCCCCGGCCGGCTCCTCCGGCACCGTCAAGGAGGTCGACCCGGCGACCGGCCAGGTGGTCTCCACCCCGGCCGGCGGTGTCGAGTACCTGGCCACCGCACTGCGCGACGCCCGCAAGGGCCACCGCAACACCCTGACCGTCGCCGCCGGTGACATCGTCGGCGCGAGCCCGCTGCTGTCGGGCCTGTTCCACGACGAGCCGACCATCGAGGCGATGAACAAGCTCGGCCTCGACGTCACCAGCGTGGGCAACCACGAGTTCGACGAGGGCTCCAAGGAACTGCTGCGCCTGCAGGACGGCGGCTGCCACCCGACCGACGGCTGCTACACCGAGGGCCGCAAGTTCAAGGGCGCCGACTTCCAGTACCTGGCGGCCAACGTCACCAACGAGAAGACCGGGCGCCCGATCCTCGACCCGTACTGGATCGCCGACGTGCACGGCGAGAAGGTCGGCTTCATCGGCGTCACCCTGGAGGGCACGCCGAACATCGTCACCGCCGCCGGGGTCAAGGGCCTCAAGTTCGGCGACGAGGTCGAGACGATCAACAAGTACACGGCCGTGCTGAAGCGCAAGGGCGTGAACGCGATCGTCGCCCTGATCCACGAGGGCGGCTACCCGGCCTCCACCACGTACAACTACGACTGCGGCGCGGGCGGCGCCGGCGTCTCCGGCCCGATCGTCGACATCGCGAAGAACATCGACCCCGCGGTCGGCGCGATCGTCACCGGCCACACCCACAACGCGTACGCCTGCGCCATCCCGGACAAGAACGGCGTGCCGCGCTCGGTCACCAGCGCCGCCTCCTTCGGCCGCCTGTACACCGAGATCGACCTGCAGATCGACAAGCGCACGGGCGCCATCGTCCGCCCGTCGGTCACCGCCGCCAACCACGTGGTGCGCCGCACCGTGGCCAAGGCGCCGGACATGACCAAGCTGATCGACACCTACAACAAGCTGGCCGCGCCGATCGCCAACCGCCCGGTCGGCTACATCTCCGCGGACATCAACGGGCGCGGCTCCGCCGACCTCGAGAAGCCGCTCGGCGACGTCATCGCCGACGCCCAGCTGGCCGGCACGGCACCCGCCGACAAGGGCGGCGCGCAGATCGCCTTCATGAACCCCGGCGGCATCCGCTCGGACCTGGTCTACAAGGCCTCCGCGGCCGAGGGCGACGGTGTGGTGACCTACGGCGAGGCGTTCACCGTCCAGCCGTTCACCAACATGATGCAGGTCAAGACGCTCACCGGCGCCAAGGTCGTCGAGCTGCTGCAGCAGCAGGTCAGCGGCCTGAACGACGCCGCGCCGAAGATCCTGCAGGTCTCGAAGGGCCTCACCTACACCCTGGACATGACCAAGACCGGCGCCGCCCGGGTGGTCGTCCCCTCGATCAAGCTGAACGGCACCGCGATCGACCCGGCCGCGTCCTACCGGGTCGCCGCGAACGAGTTCCTGGCGGGCGGCGGTGACGGCTTCCCGGCCTTCACCTCCGGCACCAACACCCTGGTCGGCCCGTCCGACCTGGACCTGTTCAACGCCTACCTGGGCGCCAACAGCTCCGCCGCCAAGCCGCTGGCCCCGCCGGCCCGCGACCGGATCTCCCTGGTCGGCGACGGCACCGACAAGGACTGACGCCGCACCGGCACGAGCCGCGGAGGGCGGGGCACCTGAGGGGGTGCCCCGCCCTCCGCCCGTCCGCGTCCCGTGCCCGCTACTGAGGAGGGGTCGGCTGCCCGGGCAGCTGCAGGGTCGCCAGCGCACCCGGGCCGCCGTCCGCGGCGGGGCCGAGCGTCACCTCTCCCCCGGTGTCCCGGACGGTCTGCGCCACGATCGACAGCCCCAGGCCCGACCCGGGCAGCTGCCGCGAGGACGGCGAGCGCCAGAACCGGTCGAAGACGTACGGCAGCTCGTCCTGCGGGATGCCCGGTCCGTGGTCCCGGACGGTCAGCCGGCCGCCCGTCAGCGCCACGTCCACGGTGCCGCCCGGCGGGCTGTACTTCACCGCGTTGTCCAGCAGGTTGATCACCGCCCGCTCCAGCGCCGCCGCGTCCCCGTGCACGTACCAGGGGTGCACCGACACGTCGAAGGCCAGCCCCGGCCCGCGCAGCCGGGCCCGCTCCACCGCGCGCCCGGCGATCTCGTGCAGGGCGACCACGGCGAGGTTCTGACCCGGCTTCGGTGAGTCCGGCCGGGACAGCTGCAGCAGGTCGCCGATCAGCAGGGTGAGCTCCTGCATCTGCGCCTTCATGTTGCCCAGCAGCTTGCTGCGGGTCGCCGGCGGCAGCGGCCGGCCGGTGTCGTCGCTGCGGATCAGCAGGTCGACGTTGGTGCGCAGCGAGGTGAGCGGGGTGCGCAGCTCGTGCCCGGCGTCGGCGATCAGCCGGGTCTGCCGCTCACGGGAGTTGAGCAGGGCGGTGGACATCGAGTTGAACGAGGTCGACAGCCGCGCGATCTCGTCGCTCCCGTTGACGGGGATGGTCGTCCCGACCTCCTCCGTGCGGGCGATGTGCTCCACCGCGTCCGTCAGCTGGTCCACCGGCTTGAGCGCCGACCGCGCCACGATCCGGCCGGTGAACCCCGCACCGACCACACCGACCGCGGCGACGCCGAGCAGTACGAAGGCCAGTTCGCGGAGTGATTCCTGGACGTCCGTGACGCCTTCGGCGACCAGTTGCACGTATTGGCGGTTGACGCCGTCGACCGTGAGATTGACGGCTGAGCGCCGCACCATGGCGGGTGATCCGTCAAGGTACTCGCCGTCGCGGAACGTCGTGTCGTGGGTGCCGAGTACGGACAGGTCGGAGGGGCTGGACTTGATGGCCCGCTCACTGGAGAGCGGGAAGCAGACCGACCCGTCGGCCGCCACCAGCTGGACGTCCCATCGGTTGCCCTGGGGGTTGCGGCGAATGTCCGGGTCGGCAGCGGTGGCGGCAACGGCCCGTTCCAGCGCGGTCCGGGCATTGTCCGCGCAGGCGATGAACCGCTGCTGCGGGCCGACCAGCACCGGCGGCGCCCCGCGGAGGCTGTTCCGTACCTGGTCGTACAGCCGATCCCTGACGAGGAACCAGCACGCGAGTGCCGACAGCGCGATCGCCACCGCGACCGCGGCGGCGGTGAGCATGGCCAGCCTGCTCCGCAGCGAACGGCCGCGGAACCACCCCGTGAGCCGGCCGACCGCCTTCACGCCGCCGCGCCGCTGGCGGGCCGCAGCGCGTAGCCGACGCCGCGCACGGTCTGGATGAGCCGGGGCATGCCGCCGTGCTCGGTCTTGCGCCGCAGGTACATGACGTAGACGTCGAGCGAGTTGGACGACGGTTCGAAGTCGAAGCCCCAGACGGCCTTGAGGATCTGTTCCCGGGTCAGCACCTGCCGCGGGTGGGCGAGGAACATCTCCAGCAGCATGAACTCCGTCCGGGTGAGTTCGATCGGCTTGCCGCCGCGGGTGACCTCGCGGGTGGCGGTGTTCATCCGCAGGTCGGCGAAGGAGAGCACCTCGCCGTCGTCCTCGGCGGCGGCCGCGCGGGCGGCGGCCTCGCTGGCGAGGGCGCTGCGGCGGAGCAGGGCGCGGACCCGGGCGAGCAGTTCGTCGAGCTCGAAGGGCTTGGCGAGGTAGTCGTCGGCGCCGACGTCGAGGCCGGTGACGCGGTCGCCGACGGCGTCGCGGGCGGTGAGCATCAGCACGGGCGCGGTGTCGCCGCGCGAGCGCATCCGGCGGACGGCGGTGAGGCCGTCCATCCGCGGCATCATGATGTCGAGCAGCACCAGGTCGGGCCGGTCGCGTTCGACGGCCTCCAGCGCTTCGAAGCCGTCGGTGGCGGTGGTGACCTCGTATCCCTCGAAGGCGAGGCTGCTCTCCAGGGCGTCCCGCAGGGCGGGCTCGTCGTCGACCACGAGGAGCCGCGCGGGGCCGGGGCCGGCGGTCTCGGCAGGGGTGCGGTCGTCGGCGGGGGGAGTCATGGGCTGGGGCCCTTTCTGGCTCTCGTGGGGGCGGTGCTGCGGGGGTGCTGCCATTGTCCTGCGGGAGGCGCCCGGGTGCGGGGGGTGTGCGGTCACAGGTTCCGGCCGGACTGCATGTCCGACAGGACCTGCTTGACGGTGTCGATCGGGATGGCGAAGCCGAGTCCGACGCTGCCGGCGCTGCTGGAGTCGGCGGTGGAGTTGGAGCCGCTCGCCGAGTACATGGCCGAGTTGATGCCGATGACCTGGCCGTTGGCGTTGATCAGCGGGCCGCCGGAGTTGCCGGGGTTGAGCGCGGCGTCGGTCTGCAGCGCCTTGTACGTGGCGGAATCACCGGAGCTGCCGGAGCCGTTGGAGCCGGAGCCGCCCTGGTGGCCGGGCAGCCGCGGGAAGCCGAAGCCGCCGTTGCCGCGGGTGGTGCCCTCGTCGACCTGGACGGTGACCTCGCGGTTCTCGGCGCTGATGATGCCGGAGGTGACGGTGCCGGTGAGGCCCTCGGGGTTGCCGATGGCGACGACCGGGTCGCCGACCCGCACGGCGGAGGAGTCGCCGAGGACGGCGGGGGTGAGCCCGCTGACGCCGGAGGCGGTGATCACGGCGACGTCCAGGGACTTGTCGGTGCCGGTGACGGTGGCCTCGGCGGTGCTGCCGTCCTTGAAGGTGACGGTCATCCGCCCGCCGTCCACCGCGCCCGCTATGACGTGGTAGTTGGTGAGGATCTGGCCCTTGGCGGTGAGCACGACGCCGGTGCCGGTGGCGGTGCCGCTGCCGTCCTGCACGGTGATCTGGACGACGCTGGGGGAGACCGCGCCGGCGATCGCGGTGACGTCGGCGGTGCCGTCGGACCTGGCGGCGACCGGGCTGACCACCGTGCTGGTGGCCGCGGCGGTGGTCCCGCCGGCCTTGGTGACCACGCCGCCGGCGACCCCGCCGAGCACGGCGGCCACCGCGGCGACGGCTGCGGCCAGGGCGAGCCGGCCGCGCAGGAAACCGCGCCGGGCGTGGCCGCCGGAGCCGGCCGCCGCGGCGGCGCCGGGGCCCTCGGGCGGTACGGGCGGCTCGGGCGGGTCCGCGAAGGCGGCGGTGTACGGCGGCGGGAGCTGCCCGCCGTCGGCGGTGTGTCCGGCGGGTCCGGGCACGGGCGCCTGGTGGGCGTCGGCCGGGTGCGCGGTCGGCTCGTGGGCCGGCCGGTCGGGGTGCGCGCCGGGCCACACCAGGTGGCCGTCGGCGGTGCGGTACGGGTCCTCGCTGCTGCGGTACGGGTCGCTCATGACGACCACGCTCCGCCCGGCGGATGAAGGCTTGATGAGAACGCGCTCAGAACGGTCCGAGAAGCCCGTCAGGTTCTCATAAAGCCTGGTCAGGCCGCAGGTGCGGGCTACTGGCCGTTGCAGCCGCAGGAACGCCGTACGACCAGGCGCGATTCGAACTTGCGCACCCGCTCGGTGTCCGAGCCGGGCACCATCAGCGAGTCGTCGAGCACCAGGTCGACCGCGGCGCGGGCCATCGCGTCGCGGTCGGAGGCGACGGTGGTGAGCGGCGGGTCGGCGAGGGCGGCCTCGGGCACGTCGTCGAAGCCGGCGACGGCGAGGTCCTCCGGCACCTTCAGGCCCACCTCGCGGGCGGCCCGCAGCACGCCGATCGCCTGGTCGTCGGTGGAGCAGAAGATCGCCGGCGGCCGGTTCGGGGAGCGCAGCAGCTCCAGGGCGACCTCGTAGGCGCCGTAGCGGTGGAACGGCGCGTCGACCAGGTGAGGCTCGGCCGGCAGGCCGTGCGCGGCCATGGCGCGCTGCCAGCCCTCGACGTGGTCGATGACCGGGTCGCCGGGGGCGGGGGACTCGACGGGGCCGCCGAAGCAGACCACGTACGGGTGGCCGTGCACCTCCAGGAGGTGGCGGACGGCGAGCTCGGAGCCGCCGACGTCGTCGGTGACCACGGCGACGTCGTCGATCGCCTCGGGCCGGCGGTGCAGCAGCACGACCTTGGCGCCCTCCATCGCGGCGAACTCCTCGGCGGCCCGCTGCGAGGGGCCCTGGCTGACCAGGATCAGTCCGGCGACCCGCATGCCGAGGAAGGCCCGCACGTAGTGGACCTCGCGGTCGTCCACGTAGTCGGAGTTGCCGATCAGCACGAGCTTGCCGCGCTCGGAGGCGGCGCGTTCGACCGCGTGCGCCATCTCGGCGAAGAAGGGCTGCCGGGCGTCGGGGACGACCATCCCGATCAGGTTGGTGCGGCGCGAGGCCATCGCCTGGGCGACGCTGTTCGGCCGGTAGCCGAGCTGCTCGATCGCCGCGAGGACCTTCTCGCGGGTCGCCGGGGCGACCGGTCGGGGTCCGTTGTTGATCACGTAGCTGACGACCGCGGTCGAGGTCCCAGCCAGTCGGGCTACATCGTCGCGCGTCACCTTGGCCACGGAGGGAGTCTACGCGGGTGGCAGGGGGACGGTAGGAGGAGTCTCACGTACCGGAGGGTCACCCGTCGGCCGGGGGAGGGTGCACCCCGCCCCTATCCGGACAAGCCGGACACCAGGGGCCTCGCGGGCGACGGCCGGACGCGGGTGCCGGCCGCCGCCCGCGGGCTCAGGCCTCCTGGACGGCGGCGGCGTGCTGCTCGGCGCCGGACCGGTCGCCGCCCTTGTCCGCCTTGTCCGGGACGACGAACCGGTAGCCGACGTTGCGGACGGTGCCGATCAGCTGCTCGTGCTCGACGCCGAGCTTGGCCCGCAGCCGCCGGACGTGGACGTCGACCGTGCGGGTGCCGCCGAAGTAGTCGTAGCCCCAGACCTCCTGCAGCAACTGGGCGCGGGTGAAGACCCGGCCGGGGTGCTGCGCGAGGTACTTGAGGAGCTCGAACTCCTTGAAGGTGAGGTCCAGCACCCGGCCCTTGAGCTTGGCCGAGTAGGTGGCCTCGTCGACCGACAGGTCGCCGTTGCGGATCTCCATCGGGGAGTCGTCGGCGGTGACCTGGAGCCGGCCCATGGCGAGCCGGATCCGGGCCTCGACCTCGGCCGGCCCCGCGGTGTCGAGCAGCACGTCGTCGATGCCCCACTCGGCGGTCACCGCGGCCAGGCCGCCCTCGGTGACGATCAGCACCAGCGGGCAGCCGATGCCGGTGGAGCGCAGCAGCTGGCACAGGCTCCGGATCTGCGGCAGGTCGCGCCGGCCGTCGACCAGGATCACGTCGGCGCTCGGGGTGTCGACCAGGGCCGATCCCTCGGCCGGGGCGACCCGGACGTTGTGCAGGAGCAGGCCCAGTGCGGGCAGCACCTCGGCGGACGGCTGCAGGGCGTTGGTCAGCAGGAGGAGAGAACTCATACCCGGTAGTCCCCTTTCCGGGTCGTCGCGGTCGCGTTGCGCCTGCGGCGGGGCCGGGCGGCGCGGCGGCGGTGAAGGTGGAGGATGCGCTCGCAGGGCGTCCGGGGGGAGCTCCGGTGGATTCGCGGGCGCGCACGGCACAGCGGTGCGGACGCGAGGAGTCCCGCGACCCCCGGCGTACCGTTCCTGCCCTGCCCATCCGCGAACCTTCCGGTCTGCTCCCACGCCGGGTGAGGCCCGGCGCCGGTCCTGACGCCCCGTCGGGCCGCGGGCACTCCGTCGTGCCGTTGTCCTCGGGGTGTTCCCGCCTCCGGCGCGGGTGGTGCGCCGTTCGCAAGAACGTCCGTACTGGCGTCCTGAAAGCACAAAAGGACCCGGGGGCGACTCTGCCCGGATCCCTTACGCCTCGAGAATAGCCGACCACGCCCAGCTCCGGGAGGGGCGCGCGGCGAGTGCTGGATCACGCGGCGTGCGCCCCCGGCCCTCGCGGAGGTCCGCCGTCCGCCCGTCCGGGCCGGGGCGTTGACGACCCGGCGGCCGTCCGGTCCATCATGGGTGCAGCACCGGCCGCACCGTACGTGTACACCTTGGCGTGGGCGGGCCGGCGGACGGAGCCGGGCCGCTGCACCGGGCGAGGGACGACGAGGAGGGCTTGCCATGGGCACCACCGCCGCTGCTTCACCCGGGGGAGTGGCCCCGGCCGCCGCACGGGTGACCGGGACGATCCGCTACTGGGCCGCCGCCAAGGCCGAGGCGGGCACCGCCGAGGAGCCGTACGAGGCCGCCACGCTCGCCGAGGCGCTGGCCGCGGTGCACGAGCGGCACGCCGACCGGCCCCGGCTGCTCCAGGTGCTCGGGCACTGCTCGTTCCTGGTCGACGGCGAGCAGGTCGGCACCCGCGACCGCGCCGGGGTCACGCTCACCGAGGGCGGCACCGTCGAGGTGCTCCCGCCGTTCGCCGGCGGCTGAGTCCGGCCGCCAGGAACCGCACGGGGCGGCCGATCGTCGTAGCACTCCGGACGGCACGGCGACACGGAGCGACCACCGGGAGACATGATGCGCGGCTGGCTGAAGGCGACGATCGGCCTGGCGGCCCTGGCCGGACTGCTGGTCGGCGCGGACCGGGTGGCCGTGGGCGTCGCCGAGGACGAGGCCGCCGACCGGCTGGCGGGCAGCGGCCGGATGGCCCAGCGCCCGGCCGTGCACATCGACGGCTTCCCGTTCCTCACCCAGGCCCTCGCCAAGGAGTTCGACGACGTCCGGCTCTCCGGCGAGGGCATGACGGTCGGCAACGGCAGCCAGCAGGTGGCGCTGCGCTCCTTCAGCGCCCGGCTGTCCGGGGTGTCCGTCGGCGACGACTACCGCAGCGCCACCGTCCGGCACGGCAGCGGCACCGGGCTGATCAGCTACGCCGACGCGGCCCGGCTGGCGGCGCCGCAGTCGGGCGTGCCCGGCGCCGACCGCCTGGAGCTGTCGTACGGCGGCCCCGGCAAGGTCAAGGCCTCGCTGATGGGCATGTCCGTCGGCCAGGGCGACGTGCACAGCTCGGGCAACACCATCACCGCGGACGGCTTCAAGCTCACCGGCATGGCGTCGGTGCTGAACGGCGCGCTCGGCGGGAAGCTGGGCGCGCGCAGCTTCACCCTCACCGAGCTGCCGGCCGGCCTGAACCTCTCCGGCGCCGTGCCGCAGCCGGAGGGCCTCCAGCTCACCTTCCAGGGCGAGAACGTCCGCGTGATCGGCTGATCCGCCGGTCGAGGCGCCCGCCGCCCCGTTCCTCCACCCCTCCCGTCCCGCACTGCGAGACGCGCTGTCCAGCAATGCCGCTCGCGCCGACGCCCCGGACCCCGTTCCGGTCGTGCCGGGGCGGCATTCGTGCTGGCCGCAGGGGCGGTAAATCGGCAAATCCCAGCATTCGGGCCATCTGGTCTCATTATTCGACACGCTGATGACAGCGGGCCCGCGGTGTCCCTAGCATCGTCGGCATGAAGCGACAGGCGGATCTCACGAAGCGGCGGGCGGTAGACCTGTGCCGCGTGTCCACCTGCCTGTGTCGAATGCGCTGACCGGGCAGCTCTGACCAGCCCGTCAGGCCCCGCCCGCCCCGCATGCCGGCCCCGTGCGGTCCGCTCCCGGACCGCCGGCCCCCGGCGCCTCTGACCCGAACCGCCCGCCAGGCCCACGACCTGCGGTGTCCGAATTGTGGACACCCGGTCGGAACCCGGGCCCGCGGGCACCCACAGCAGCCTTCCGCCAACCGCCCCCGGATGGAGACATCACCATGAGCCGCAGCGACGTCCTGGTCGACGCCGACTGGGTCCAGGCCCGCCTGGACGACCCGAAGGTCGTCATCGTCGAGGTCGACGAGGACACCTCCGCCTACGAGAAGAACCACATCCGCAACGCCGTCCGCATCGACTGGAAGACCGACCTCCAGGACCCGGTGCGCCGCGACTTCATCGACCAGGCCGGCTTCGAGGCGCTGCTCAGCGCCAAGGGCATCGCCAACGACCAGACCGTGGTGCTCTACGGCGGCAACAACAACTGGTTCGCCTCGTACGCCTACTGGTACTTCAAGCTGTACGGCCACGGCGACGTCCGTCTGCTGGACGGCGGCCGCAAGAAGTGGGAGCTCGACTCCCGCGAGCTGGTCGTCGAGGTGCCCGAGCGCGCCGCGACCGAGTACAAGGCGAAGGCCGTGGACAGCTCGATCCGCGCCTTCCGCGACGACGTGGTCAACGCGATCGGCAACCTCAACCTGGTCGACGTGCGCTCGCCCGACGAGTTCTCCGGCAAGCTGCTCGCCCCGGCCCACCTCCCGCAGGAGCAGTCGCAGCGTCCGGGCCACGTCCCGAGCGCCAAGAACATCCCGTGGGCCAAGAACGCCAACGACGACGGCACCTTCAAGAGCGACGACGAGCTGCGCGCGCTCTACCAGCAGGAGGGCGTGGACCTGGCCAAGGACACCATCGCCTACTGCCGCATCGGCGAGCGCTCCGCGCTCACCTGGTTCGTGCTGCACGAGCTGCTCGACCAGCCGAACGTGAAGAACTACGACGGCTCCTGGACCGAGTACGGCAGCCTCGTCGGCGTGCCGATCGAGCTCGGCAGCAACTGAGCCCCCGGCTCGAACCGTAGGAAGGGAAGACGAGACATGTGCGGTGCGAAGGCCGGCGGCCCGGACCTGGCAGGAGTTGACGTGGCGAGCGAGACGATCATCCAGGGTTCGGTGACCCGCGACGGCGAGCCGGTCAACGGCTACGTGCGGCTGCTCGACGAGGGCGGCGAGTTCACCGCCGAGGTGCCCACCTCGGCGACCGGACAGTTCCGCTTCTTCGCCCGTCCGGGCACCTGGACGCTGCGTGCGCTGGTGCCGGGCGCGACCGTCGACCGCCAGGTCGTGGCCGCCCAGGGCGAGTTCACCGAGGTCGCGATCGCGGTCTGACCGCCGACGACCGGTGCCGTGGCCCCCTGCCGAGCAGGGGGCCACGGTCATACCCTGGAGGTGTGCAGGCACACCGGCGGCACGTCCGCTACTTCGTCATGATGGGCGTCTGCCTCGGCATGTTCGTCCTGGCCTGGGGCGTCGTGCGGCTCTGGTCCGTGCCCGCCGCGGTCGGGATGTGCCTGTTCGCCATGGTCATCCCGCCGCTCGCCGCGGTCTTCGCCAACAAGCGCGACCCGGACGACGACTGGTGGAACGACCCGCGCTGGGACGACCCCCGGTGGGACCGGCCCGGCCACGACCGGGACCGCCCCGACCACGAGCCGCGTCAGTAGACCAGCGCCTGCACCCCGTCGGCCATGATCTCGCTCAGGAAGACCTGGGCGCCCGCGATCCGGACCCCCTCGACGGTGTCCTTCTCGCCGATGCCCCGGCGCGCCGCGCACTGGGTGCACAGCGTCACCGTGCCCGCCGCGAGGACCGACTCCAGCAGCTCCGGCAGCGGCGCGGCGTGCGGCAGCTCGAACTCGGCCGCCCGGCCCGGCAGCGCGAACCAGGACGACTCCCCGGTCAGCCAGAGCGACACCTCGACCCCACTGGCGACCGCGACCGCCGCCACCGTGAAGGCCTGCGAGCAGCGCTCCGGCGCGTCCGCCCCGGCCGTGACCTTGATGACCAGCTTCTTCGACATGCCGCCCAGACTATCGACGGCGTGGCGGGGCTCACCGAGACCGGCCGGAGGGTGGCCGATAGACTCGCGACGTCATTCGTCTATCTGTCCGCCCGCCCGCAATGGAGCGCCTCGTGTCCGGTCTGGAAATCTTCTTCGACAGTCTGCTCGCGCTGATGGCCGTCCTGATCACCTGGTTCGCCATCTTCTCGGTGATGAAGCTCTACCAGGGCCAGCGCTGACGCCGCCCGACTGCCGTAACGTGTGGAGTCAGCAGACTCCGACGACAGCAGCAGGAAAATGATCGAGATCCCTTCCGACCTCCACCGTGACGTCGTCCCGCTGGCCTTCCTCCTCGGTACGTGGGAGGGCGCCGGCGTCCACGACTTCCCGGGCACCGAGAAGTGCAACTTCGGCCAGGAGGTCGTCTTCCGGCACGACGGCCGGCCGTTCCTGGAGTTCCGTTCCCGCACCTGGGTCCTGGACGAGCAGGGCGAGAAGGTCCGTCCGCTGGAGAACGAGCACTCCTTCTGGCGGATCACCAGCAACCAGCACGGCACGTCCGGTGAGCGCGAGATCGAGGTCTCGTCCGTCCGCGACGACGGCACCGTGGAGATCTGGTACGGCAAGCTGCACGACGGCAAGCCGCAGATCGACCTCGCCACCGACGCGGTCGCCCGGATCGAGGGCGCCCCGGCCTACACGGGCGGCAAGCGCCTGTACGGCATGGTCAAGGAGGAGCTCCTCTGGGTCGGCGAGAAGGCCGCCCCCGAGGTTCCGCTGCGGCCGTACATGTCCGCGCAGCTCAAGAAGGTGCTGAGCCCGGCGAAGCTGATCCAGGACATCAACGACCTGCCGGACGACGGCATCGCGTTCTTCCGCTGACCGGCCGCCGGGCCCGCCCGGCCCGGTCCGCGGGACCGCACGAGGTAGGGACCGACCCCGGGGTCGGTCCCTACACTTGTCCCATCACCTCCAACGGGCAGGGACCTACCGTGGCGAACACCGAAACCCCCACCGACTGGAAGAGCGACCTGCGGCAGCGCGGCTACCGGCTGACCCCGCAGCGCCAGCTCGTCCTGGAGGCGGTCGACGTGCTGGACCACGCCACCCCGGACGAGATCCTCGGCCACGTCCGCAAGACCGCCAGCGGGGTCAACATCTCCACCGTCTACCGGACGCTGGAGCTGCTGGAGGAACTCGGCCTGGTCTCCCACGCGCACCTCGGCCACGGCGCCCCGACCTACCACCTGGCCGGCCGCCACACCCACCTGCACCTGGTCTGCCGGGACTGCGACAAGGTCACCGAGACCGACACCGCGATCGCCGCCCCGCTGATCGAGAGCCTGCGCGCCGAGCACGGCTTCGACACCGACCTCAAGCACTTCGCGATCTTCGGCCGCTGCGCCGACTGCACCGAAAAGCGCGGCGGCACGCAGTCGTAAGCTGGCCGGTATGACCGGAACCAAGAGCCCGCTGCTCGACCTGCCCGGCGCCGTCCCCGCCGAGGGACCCGACGAGGGCGTCGCCGCCCACTACGGCGACTTCTTCCGGGAACAGCGCGAGCTCGCCGCCGGCCGCGGCTTCGTCGACCTCTCGCACCGCGGGGTGGTCACCGTCAGCGGTGCCGACCGGCTCTCCTGGCTGCACCTGCTGCTCACCCAGCACGTCAGCGCGCTGCCCCCGCAGCAGGCCGCGGACGCCCTGATCCTCTCTCCGAACGGGCACGTCGAGCACGCCCTCTACCTGGTCGACGACGGCGGGACCACCTGGGTGCACGTGGAGCCCGGCACCGCGCCGGCGCTGATCGCCTACCTGGAGAGCATGAAGTTCTTCTACCGGGTCGAGATCGCCGACGCGACCGCCGACCTCGCCGTGGTGCACCTGCCGGCCGGCTCCGCCGCGTCCGCGGAGGGCGCCGCGGCCGTCCGGGAACTCCCGTACGGCCGCGAGCTGTTCGTGCCGCGGTCCGAGCTGGAGGAGCTGACGGCCGGTTACGGTCCGGCGGCCGGCGTCTGGGCGTACGAGGCGCTGCGGATCGAGGGCCACCGGCCGCGGCTCGGCTTCGAGACCGACCACCGCACCATCCCGCACGAGGTCGACTGGCTGGCCACCGCCGTCCACCTGCAGAAGGGCTGCTACCGCGGCCAGGAGACGGTCGCCCGGGTGCACAACCTCGGCCGCCCGCCGCGCCGGCTGGTCTTCCTGCACCTCGACGGCACCGAGGAGAAGCTGCCGCAGCACGGCGCCCAGGTCCGGCTGGCCTCGGACGGCGAGGACGGCCGTGCGCTCGGCTTCGTGACCTCCTCGGCCCGGCACTGGGAGCTCGGGCCGATCGCCATGGCGCTGGTCAAGCGGAACGTCCCGGTGGACGCGGTGCTGCTCGCCGACGGCGTGCCCGGCACCCAGGACGTGATCGTCCCGCAGTAGCCCGGCGGGGCTCAGACCTCCAGCAGCACGGTGAACGGCCCGTCGTTCACCAGCGACACCTTCATGTCCGCCCCGAACCGCCCGGTCTCCACCTTGGCGCCCAGCGCCCGCAGCTCGGCCACCACCGCGTCCACCAGCGGCTCGGCGACCGGGCCGGGCGCGGCGGCGTTCCAGGTGGGCCGGCGGCCCTTCCGGGCGTCGCCGTACAGCGTGAACTGACTGATCACCAGCAGTGGTGCGCCCAGCTCCTCGCAGGAGAGCTCGGGGGAGCCGGGGAACAGCCGCAGTGTCCACAGCTTGCGGGCCAGCTGGGCGGCCTTCGCCGGGGTGTCCTCGTGGGTCGCGCCGACCAGCACGCACAGGCCCGGCCCCTCGATCGCGCCCACGCACTCGCCGTCCACCCGGACGGCCGCCTCCGACACCCGCTGCACCACTGCTCGCATGCCGCCATTCTGCCGGAGGCGCGCGGCGCCTCGGCGTGCGCCGGGTGGCGCGCGCGTGCGCCGAGGTCGGCGCAGGTCAGCGAGTGGCCGCCAATTGTCGTACCAGCCATGGCGGTTCGCCAGGGGGGCCGTTCGGGTGCCGGGCGGTGCGCGGCCGCCCGCCGGGGTGGCACGCTGTCCGACGCCGCCCGCGCACGGCCCGTCGACCGACCAGGTCCCCCGGCGCCGCTAGCCCGAGCGGGTGGCACCGGCGCCCGCAGGGAACTCCCCGGGGCGGCCGGTCGTGTTCGGGTACGGGCAGCACGGCCCGGGACGCAGGAACAACGGCAGGTGGTGGATGGACGCGAGCGACATCGGCGGGCTGGGCCTGGACCAGCTACGGACGCTCCGGCGGGACGCACAGGAGCAGGAGGCCGACCTCTCGTACCTCCGCCGCCTGCTGCAGGGCCGGATGGACATCCTGCGGGCCGAGCTCGCCCGCCGCCGGGTGCCGCACGACCTCGCTCCGCAGCCCTCCGCCGACCTGCTCGACCGGCTGCCGGCGATCCTGGCCGACCTGCCCTCCCCCGTCCGCCGCCCGGCCCGGCACGTGACGCTCGGCCCGCCCCGCGGCGCCGAGTACCGCCGCGAGGCCGACGCGCTGATGGGCGACGTCCGGCTCGCCGACCTCGCGGCGCGCCCCACCTCCGCCCTGCTGTCCGCCGTCGAGCGGCTCTCCCGGCACGAGCGCGAGGTCTCCGGCCGGCGCCAGGTGCTGCAGCGGACGGCGGACGACTGCAGTGCGGAAATCACCCGCAGGTACCGTGAAGGGGAAGCACGGGTCGACGACCTGCTCACGGGAGGCTGAGGAGCGGGCGGCGGCCGGGCCACCCTCACCCAGTGCACTCGCCGTCAGGAGTCTCCATGCCCCAGTCCGCCCTGCCCGCCCTCGCCGAGGTCATACGCTCCGGCTTCGTCGAGGGCCGCCACCGCGGCTCCCTGGTGATGCTCGCCGCCGACGGCTCGGTCGAGTACGCGCTCGGCGCACCCGAGGCGCCGGTCTTCCCGCGCTCCACCGCCAAGCCCTTCCAGGCGGTGGCCACCCTGCGGGCCGGCCTCGCCCTGGACGGCGAGGCGCTCGCCCTGGCCGCGTCCAGCCACTCCGCGGAGGACTTCCACCGCGACGCCGTCCGCGCCGTGCTCGCCGCCGCCGGCCTCACCGAGGAGGCCCTGCGCACCCCGGCGGACCTCCCGCTCGACCGGGTCGAGGCCGAGCTGCTGCTGCGCTCCGGCGGCAGCGCCGCGCCGATCATGATGGACTGCTCCGGCAAGCACGCCGGCTGGCTGGCCGCCAGCGCCGCCAACGGCTGGGACACCGCCGCGTACCTCGACGCCGCCCACCCGATCCAGGTGCTGGCCCGCGAGGCCCTGGAGGAGGCCACCGGCGAGCGCGCCGCGCACGTCGGCACCGACGGCTGCGGCGCCCCGCTGCTCGCCGTCTCGCTGACCGGCCTGGCCCGCGGCTACCGCTCGCTGGTGCTCTCCGACCCCGGCACCCCGCAGCGCCGCGTCGCCGACGCCATGCGCGCCCACCCCGAGTACGTGGCCGGCACCCGCCGCGCCGACACCTGGCTGATGCGGGCGGTGCCCGGCACGCTCTCCAAGATGGGCGCCGAAGCCGTCCAGGTGGTCGCGCTGGCCGACGGTCGGGCGCTCGCCTTCAAGATCGACGACGGTGCCGAGCGGGCCCGCGGCCCGGTGCTCGCCGCCGCGCTGCGCCGCCTCGGCGTCGAACACGAGGTGCTGGACCGGATCGGCGCCGAGCCGCTGCACGGCGGCGGCGCGGTGGTGGGCGAGGTCCGCGCCGCGTTCTGATCCCCCGCACCGGCACGGCACCGCACAGCACCGCACCGACGCAGCGGCCGCCCGGGCGTCCCCCGGGCGGCCGCGGCGCCGCCCCCCCGCGCCCCCGCGGCGCGCGGGGCGCGGCGGCCGGCGGCCCCGGGGGCGCGGGCCCCCCCCCCCGCCCAGAGAGGCAGGGGGGCG
>NZ_JBFBJY010000082.1:0-38646 GCF_040702125.1 Kitasatospora sp. NPDC085895
GTGGTTACCGTGGCCGTGACGACCGTCCCGCCGGCGGTGGCGGTGGCGGTGGCTACCGCGGCCGTGACGACCGCCCGTCGTACGGTGACCGTCCGTCCGGTGGCGGTGGTTACCGTGGCCGTGACGACCGTCCCGCCGGCGGTGGCGGTGGCGGTGGCTACCGCGGCCGTGACGACCGCCCGTCGTACGGTGACCGTCCGCGTCGGGACGACCGTCCGTCGTACGGCGATCGTCCGTCCGGTGGCGGTGGTTACCGTGGCCGTGACGACCGTCCCGCCGGCGGTGGCGGTGGCGGTGGCTACCGCGGCCGTGACGACCGTCCCTCGTACGGTGACCGTCCGCGTCGCGATGACCGCCCGTCGTACGGTGACCGTCCGCGTCGCGATGACCGCCCGTCGTACGGCGACCGTGAGCGTCGGGACGACCGCCCCCGTGGCGAGTTCCGCCGCGATGACCGCCCGTCCTACGGTGACCGTCCGCGCCGTGACGACCGCCCGTCGTACGGTGACCGTCCGCGTCGGGACGACCGTCCGTCGTACGGCGATCGTCCGTCCGGTGGCGGTGGCTACCGTGGCCGTGACGACCGTCCGTCGTACGGGGACCGTGAACGTCGTGAAGACCGCCCGTCCTACGGTGACCGTGAGCGTCGTGACGACCGCCCGTCCTACGGTGACCGTCCGCGCCGTGACGACCGTCCGTCCTACGGTGACCGTCCGCGCCGCGACGACCGCCCCTCGTACGGCGACCGCCCGCGTGGCGAGTTCCGTCGTGACGACCGCCCGTCCTACGGTGACCGTCCGCGCCGTGACGACCGCCCGTCGTACGGCGACCGCCCGTCCGGTGGCGGTGGCTACCGCGGCCGTGACGACCGCGACCGGGGCGGCCGCGGTGGCAGCCGGCCGTACGGTGACCGCGGCGACCGGGGTGACCGCGGCGGGCGCTTCGAGGGCCGCCGTGACGACCGTCGGGACTACGACGACCGCCGTGGCTCGCAGGAGCCCGTCCAGCGGCTGCCGATCCCGGAGGACGTCACCGGGTTCGAGATCGACGCCGATGTGCGCCAGGACCTGAAGAGCCTGCCGAAGACCCTGGCCGACGACGTCGCGCGCAACCTGGTGATGGTCGCCCGCCTGCTCGACAGCGAGCCGGAGGAGGCCTACAAGTACTCCCGCGTCGCGCTGCGGCTGGCCTCGCGCGTCGCGAGCGTCCGTGAGGCGGCCGGTTTCGCCTCCTACATGACGCAGCGTTACTCGGAGGCGCTGACCGAGTTCCGCGCCGCCCGCCGGATGACCGGCCGTGCCGACCTGTGGCCGGTGATGGCGGACTGCGAGCGCGGTCTGGGCCGCCCGGAGCGCGCGCTGGCGATGGCCGGCGAGCCCGAGGTGAAGCAGCTGGACAAGGCCGGCCAGGTCGAGATGCGCCTGGTCGCCGCGGGTGCCCGCAGCGACATGGAGCAGTTCGACGCCGCCGTGGTGACGCTGCAGAGCCCCGAGCTCGCGTCCAGCTCCGTCCAGCCGTGGACCGCCCGTCTGCGGTACGCCTACGCGGAGGCGCTGATCGCCGCCGGGCGCGGCGAGGAGGCCCGCGACTGGTTCGCGAAGGCCGCCGAGGCCGACACCGACGGCTCCACCAACGCCTCGGAGCGGCTGGCCGAGATCGACGGCCTGGAGTTCGTCGACGCGCTGGCCGAGGACGAGGCGGAGGAGGAGGCCGAGCAGGCCGAGGCCCCCGCCCGCAAGATCGCGCACGACGAGATCGGCGACGACCGCGTCATCTACGAGGACGAGGAAGACGTCGAGGAGTACTACGACGAGGACGACCTCGAGATCGACGAGGACGACGAGGACGACGAGGACGGGGCGCCCGAGGCGAAGGACGGCGGCGAGGACGCGCAGCGGCGCGACTGATCCGGCGTCCCCGGGACCGGGGTGACGGAGGGCCCCACCGCAGCCGCGGTGGGGCCCTCCGTCGTTGTGTGCCGTGTGCCGTGCGGCCGGTGTCAGCCGAGGGCGAGCGAGCGCAGGACCAGTCCGGTCGCCGGCTTGGGGCCGAAGGAGGTCGACTTGCGGGGCATGGTGACGCCCTGCTCGGCCAGCCGCCGGACGACCCGCTCCTGGACCGGGTGGAGCAGGACGGCGGTGCCGCCGCTGCGGGCGGCCTCCTGCTCGGCGGCGCGTGCGGTGTGCAGGTAGCCGATGTGGTCGGGGGCGTCCGGGACCTGCCAGGTGTGGTCCAGCAGCGTCTCGTGCAGGACGGTGGCGTCGAGCCGGCGCCACTCCTCGGGCCGGTCGGTGCGGACGGTCGCGGCGATCCGCTCCTCGTCCGGTTCGCCGACCAGCCGGTACACCCCGTCCCCGCCGGTCAGCAGGAAGGCGTTGCCGCCGTGCTCCTTGGCCTCGGCGAGGGCCTGCAGGGCCGTGTCCAGCGGTCCGGGCACCTCCTTGACCTGCCAGTGCGGGGCGAGCGCGGCGACCGCGGCGGAGACCGGCAGGCGGTAGAGGACGCGGTGGATCGCCCGCACGTTGAGCGGGTAGCGGGCGGTGTCCACGAGCAGCACCATGCCGCGGTCCCAGGGGCTGCGCGGCAGGTGCCGGTGCTCGCGCTGGAGCCGCAGGTACATCTCCCAGCGGTGGTGGCCGTCGGCGATCAGGGCCCGGCAGGTGGCGAGGTCGCGGGTGACCTCGGCGAAGTCGGCGGGGTCGGTGACCGCCCAGAGCCGGTGGTCGGTGCCGTCGCTGGTCGTGGTGGCGAGCAGCGGTTCGCGGCGGGCCGCGCGCTCGATCACACCGGCGGCGCCGCCGTTGCCGCGGTAGGTGAGCAGCAGCGGTTCCAGGTTGGCGCGGGTGGTGCGCATCAGGCCGACCCGGTCGGCGACCGGCCGCGGCATGACGTCCTCGTGCGGCAGCACGACGCCGGCCTCGCGGCCGCTGACGGCGAGGGCACCGATCAGGCCGCGCTGCAGGGTGCCTCCGCCGGCCTCGTGGGTGCGCTGCTCGTAGACGTACAGCGCCGGTGCCGGATCGGGGGCGAGCACGCCCTGCTGCTGCCACTCGGAGAGCAGCCGGGCGGCGTGCCGGTAGCGGGTGTCGCGGTCCGGGCGGTCCCCGGCGTCCTCCGGTTCGGGGCGGGGGAGGATCAGCCGGACCACGTTGTGCGGGTCCGCGGTCTCCAGGTCCTGCCGGCGGCCGGGGTCGACCACGTCGTACGGCGGCGACGTGACCGCGGCGAGGGTACCGACCCGGTCGGGGACGTACCGCAGGCCGCGGAAGGGGGACAGGGACAGCCCTGCGGTCGCGACGTGTCCGGGGTCGCCGGGGCCGCCCGCCGGAGCCGCAGCTCCGCTGTCCGCACTGGGTGCACTCATCGAATCTCCTCGCGTGGAAACCCCTGCCTCCGATCGGGGGGCCGGTGTTCACGTACAGGATCGCAGCAGGAGCGGCGGCGTCCCTCCGTATCGGCATCAGTGCACGGGCCGCGGGGCACGCCGGGGACGTGATCACGGGTGCGGAACGGGGCATGTTCACCGGGTGGGGAGTGTTGCCAGATCGGTGGAGAGGCCGGGCACCCGGTGACGGGGCGGGCCGGGACCGGGAGCGAGGGACGGCATGGGCGGTGGCTCGGAGCGGGTGGGCGGCAGTGAGGGCACGGGTGCGCCGGAGGGCGACGTGTACGACTGGTTCCGGCGCGGGGTGCAACTGCTGGACCAACGGCATCCGGCGGCGGCCGTGCAGTTGCTGGCGCGCGCGGCGGAGGCGGAGCCCGACTCCCGGTCGATCCGGGAGGCACTGGCCCGCGCCCAGTTCGACACCGGCTCGTACGCGGCGGCGCTGGAGAGCTTCCGGGCCGTTGCGCTGGCCGATCCGTCCGACGACTACGCTCAGTTCGGGTGGGGCGTGGCGGCGGCCCGACTGGGCGACTTCGAGTCGTCCGCCGAGCACCTGGCGCTGGCGGTGGCCATGCGGCCGGAGAACGCCCACTACCGGGCTGCGCTGAGGCAGACCCGGGCGACGCTCGCCGCGCGGGCCGGGGCCTTCGGGCCGCTGCTGCCGGGGGCGCCGGGGGCGCCGGGCCGTCTGGCGCCGCCGGAGGAGCCCGACGGCGCGGAGTGAGGTGCGGCAACGGTGCCGCGGCCCGAGCGACGACGCACGGCATCCCATGGACGACGCACGAAGACGCACGACGATGCACGACGACGGAACGAGGACGAGCAGCCGATGACGGACACCGCGACCAGCCGGGCCACTGCAGCGACGACCACGAAGGAGAGCCGGGGTCGGACCGCTCCGGAGGGGTCCGCGCAGCCGCTCACCGAGGCGTACGACACCGCGCTGCTGGACCTGGACGGCGTCGTCTACGCGGGGCCGCACGCGATCGAACACGCCGTGGAGTCGCTGGCGCAGGCCCGGGACGCCGGGATGCGGCTGGCCTACGTCACCAACAACGCCTCGCGGCCGCCGCGGGTGGTCGCCGAGCACCTGACCGAGCTCGGTGTGCCGGCCGAGGCCGAGGACGTGATCAACTCGGCGCAGGCGGCGGCCCGGCTGGTCGCGGCGAAGGTGCCGGCCGGCTCGAAGGTGCTGGTGTGCGGCGGCGCCGGCCTGGTCGAGGCGCTGGCCGAGCACGGCCTGGTCGCCGTCCGGTCGATGGACGAGCAGCCGGTCGCGGTGGTGCAGGGCTTCGACCCGTCGCTGGGTTGGAAGGACCTCGCGGAGGCTTCGTACGCGGTCGCCGCGGGGCTGCCGTGGATCGCCTCCAACACCGACCTCACGGTGCCGACCGGGCGCGGCATCGCGCCGGGGAACGGGATGCTGGTCGCGGCCGTCCGGGCGGCGACCGGCGAGGAGCCGGAGGTGGCGGGCAAGCCGCTGCCGCCGATGCACCGCGAGACGGTGATCCGCACGGGCGCGAAGCGGCCGCTGGTGGTCGGCGACCGGCTGGACACCGACATCGAGGGCGCCTTCAACGGCGGGGTCGACAGCCTGCTGGTGTTCACCGGCATCGCCACGCCCGCCCAGCTGCTCGCCGCACCGGCCGAGCACCGGCCGACGTACCTGGCCGCCGATCTGCGCGGCCTGCTGGCCCCCCAGCCGGAGGTCTCCGCGGCCGACGGCGGGTACGCCTGCGGCGGCTGGACGGCGCGGGCGGCGGACGGCGTGCTGGTGCTCGGCGGCTCCGGCGACCGCTGGGACGGCCTGCGGGCGCTCTGCGCGGCGGCCTGGACGGCGCTGGACGCGGACGGCGCCCCCGCCGACGGACGGAAGGCGCTGGCCGAGCTCGGCTTCTGAGCCGCGGCCGCCCCGGCGGTCAGAGCAGGGTGCGCAGCCGCAGCAGGTCGCGGAAGCCGGCCTCCAGGCGGACGCGGCCGGCAGCCCAGGCGGAGGCGAAGTTGAGCCGGCCGCCGACGAGGGCGACCAGGTCGTCGCCGGACATCGCGAGCCGGATGTCGGCCTTGGCGGCGGGCTTGCCGGGGGCCTCGGTCACGTCCGCGATCCGCCCGTCGCGCAGGCGGCCGGAGAAGGTCAGGTCGAGGTCGGTGATGTGGCAGGTCAGCGAGCGGTCCATGGCGGCCGCCTTGCGGACGTCGCCCTCGGAGCCGGCCAGGTTGCGGCTGAGCTGTTCCAGTGCCGCGCGGCACTCCTCGATGGTGGCCATCGCCGTCCTGCTCCCGTCGACCGCGGTCGGAGGGCCGGGCGGCCGTCCGATCGCCCCCACGCTAACCCAGCGGGGGAACCCGGCCGGTCGTGCGGTGCAGCGGTGCGGGGGCGGTACGGGGTAGCGTCGGAGCGGACCCGGGCAAGCGGAGGAGGCGTTCGGATGCTGCGTGATGCGGTGCGGGGCGTGGTGGTGGTCGCGACGGGGATCGCGGAGGAGGCGGGCCGCCGGGTGGTGGGGGCGGCGTCCGACCTGCTGGAGCGCAGCGGCGTGGACGTCGCCGCGGTGGAGAAGCGGGTGACCGAGCAGATGCCGTCCTCGGTGCGGTCGCTGCAGGTGTTGGCGGCCGAGGCGGTGACGGTCGGCCGGGCCGGTGTCGACCTCGCCGTCGGGGTGGCCCGCGGCGAGGTGGAGCGGGTGTTCGAGCGGGTCGGCGACCAGATGGTGAAGGTCGGCGTCGTGCTGAGCTACCTGGAGGGCAAGCTCCGCGCGGTCGACGAGGACGAGGACGAGGACGTGGCACCGGCGCCGCGTACGGCCGGGAAGCCCGCGAACCGGGCGGACGGCCTGTTCGACGCCGGCTGGGACGACGGCGAGCCCGAGCCGGCGGTCGCCGAACCGCGGCCGGAGCCCGTTCGCTCCGACGACGCGGTGCCGGCCGAGGCCGCGCCGGAGCGGGACGGGACCGCCGCGGAGACCGGGACCGCCGAGGAGACCGCCGCGGAGACCGGGACCGCTGCCGCGAACGGGGAGCCCGCCGCGAAGAAGGCGCCCGCGAAGCGCACGCCGGCGAAGAAGTCCTCCGCCCGGCCGGCCGCCGCGAAGAAGACCGCGGCCGGGAAGACCGCCGCGAAGAAGACCACCACGAAGAAGACGACCACCCGCAAGGCGACGGCGAAGCGCACGAGCGCGCAGCCGGCCGCCGTGAAGAAGGCGGCGGTGAAGAAGACCGTCGTCAAGAAGACGGTGACCCGCCGGGCCCCGAAGGAGGACGGCGGTGCCTGAGTCCGCCCGCACCGGTCACCCGGCCGTGGACGAAGCGCTGGACCGGCTGGAGGCGTTGGACGGGGCGGAGACCGAGGCGCACCCCGCGGTGTACGAAGATGTTCACCAGCGGTTGACCGACATCCTGGCCGCCCTCGACGACGAGTGACCGCCCGCCCCGGCCGTGCCGGTCGGAGGGGCACGTAGGAGATGGAACAGCAGTGGCAGTGGCACGACGCCGACTCGACGCGGAGCTGGTGCGCCGCAAGCTGGCCCGTTCGCGGGAGCACGCGAGCGAACTGATCGCGGCGGGCCGGGTGACGGTCGGCGGGACGACGGCGACCAAGCCGGCGACCCAGGTGGAGACCTCGGCGGCGGTCGTGGTGGCGAAGGACGACAGCGACCCGGACTACGTGTCGCGCGGCGGCCACAAGCTGGCGGGGGCGTTCGCCGCGTTCGTGCCGCAGGGCCTGGTGGTCGGGGGGCGGCGGGCGCTGGACGCCGGTGCGTCGACCGGTGGCTTCACCGACGTGCTGCTGCGGGCCGGGGCGGCGCACGTGCTGGCGGTCGACGTCGGCTACGGGCAGCTGGCCTGGTCGCTGCAGAGCGACGAGCGGGTGACCGTGATGGACCGCACCAACGTGCGGGAGCTGACCGTGGAGGGGATCGGCGGGACGCCGGTCGACCTGGTGGTGGGCGACCTGTCGTTCATCTCCCTCGGTCTGGTGCTGCCGGCGCTGGCGGGCTGCAGCGCGCCGGATGCAGACCTGGTGCTGATGGTCAAGCCACAGTTCGAGATCGGCAAGGAAAGGCTCGGCAGCGGCGGTGTCGTGCGCAGCCCGGAACTCCGGGCCGAGACGATCCGTCAGGTAGCAGGAGACGCCTGGCGGCTCGGCCTGGGAGTGCGGGCGGTCACGGCCAGCCCGCTGCCCGGGCCGTCCGGCAACGTCGAGTACTTCCTGTGGTTGCGTCGGGACGCGCCGCAGCTGGACCCGGCCGAGGCGGACCGGGCCGTCGCGGAGGGCCCCCGATAGGGTGCTCGACGGACGTCCTGCCCCCGCCGCGGCGCGGTGGAGGCCGTGCGGGTCGACGACGATCCTGCAGACGTTAGGGAGAGGGCAGCGGGCATGAGCGATGAACGTACGGTCTTCCTGATCGCGCACACCGGCCGCGAGGCGGCGCTGCGCAGCGTGGAAGGGCTGGTGCACGGCCTGCTGAAGGCGGGGATCAGAATCCGGCTGCTGGCGTCCGAGGCGGTCGGTCTCGACCTGCCGGAGGGGGTCGAGCGGGTGCCGGGCGGGCACGGGGCGGCGGACGGCTGCGAGCTGATCCTCGTCGCGGGCGGCGACGGCACGCTGCTGCGGGGGGCGGAGCTCGCCCGCGAGTCGGGGCTGCCGATGCTCGGGATCAACCTGGGGCGGGTGGGCTTCCTCGCGGAGGCCGAGCGGGACGACCTCGCGGTCGTGGTCGAGCGGGTGGTCGACGCCGACTACGAGGTCGAGGAGCGGATGACGATCGACGTCCTGGTGCGCACCAACGGTGACGTGATCCACGAGGACTGGGCGTTGAACGAGGCGTCGATCGAGAAGGCGGCCCGGGAGCGGATGCTGGAGGTGGTCACCGAGGTCGACGGCCGGCCGGTGTCCAACTTCGGCTGCGACGGGGTGGTCTGTGCGACGCCGACCGGGTCGACGGCCTACGCGTTCTCGGGCGGCGGGCCGGTGGTCTGGCCGGAGGTGGAGGCGCTGCTGATGGTGCCGATCAGCGCGCACGCGCTGTTCGCCCGGCCGCTGGTGACCTCGCCGGAGTCGGTGCTGGCGGTGGAGGTGCAGCAGAAGACCCCGCACGGGGTGCTCTGGCTGGACGGCCGCCGCTCGGTCGAACTCCCCGCCGGGGCGCGGGTGGAGGTGCGCCGCGGCAAGACGCCGGTGCGGCTGGCCCGGCTGCACCGGGCGCCGTTCACCGATCGGCTGGTGGCCAAGTTCGCGCTGCCGGTGACGGGTTGGCGTGGGCGGGCGGGCAACCACCACTGATCGTGCGTAGGGCCAGCAGGCGATCCCCTCGGCCGGCCGGTCGGTGACGACCGGTCGGCCGGAGGAGCGGGTGACGTCGGGTCAGACGGCGAGCGGTTGGGGATCGCCGCCGGCCGGGGCGCGGCCGGTGCCGCGGGCGGCCCGGGCGGCGGCCTCGGCCAGCCGTTCCACCGCTGCCGGTACGGCGGCGGGCGGCACGGTCAGGGGGATCCGCAGGTAGTCCTCGAACGCGCCGTCCACCCCGAACCGGGCGCCGGCCGCGAGCCGGACGCCGATCCGCTCGCCCGCCCGGGCGAGCGCCGTCCCCGAGGTGCCGGCGGTGGCCAGCCAGAGCGCGAGGCCGCCCGGCGGCAGGGTGAACTCCCAGCCGGGGAGCCGCAACCGCAGCTCCGCGGCGAGGGCGTCGGCGCTCGCCCGGAGCCGCTGCAGCTGGTGCGCCCGGACCTCGTCGAGCTGTTCGGCGATCATCTCGGCGGCGATCAGCTGGTCGAGGACGGGCGTGCCGACGTCGCCGAACACCCGGTCCGCGGCCAACTGTCGCACCAGGGCCGGCGCGGCACGTAGCCAGCCGATCCGCAGCCCGCCCCAGAGCAGCTTGCTGGCCGAGCCGACGGTGATCACCTGGGCGGTGCGGTCGAGGGCGGCGGTGGGCCGGGGCAGGGCGCCGTCGTCGATGCCCCAGCCGAGTTCGGCGGTGGTCTCGTCGACGAGCAGTACGGTGCCGGCCGCGCGGGCGGCGGACAGCAGGGCGCGGCGCTGCTCTTCGGGGACGAGCGCACCGGTCGGGTTGTGGAAGTCCGGGACGACGTACGCCACCCGCGGCGCGGAGTCGCGCAGGGCGCGGCGCCAGGCGGCGAGGTCCCACTGCGGCTGCGGGCCGGTCGGCCGGGCCAGCGGGACGGGGACGAGGCGGGCGCCGGCCCGGCGCAGCAGCTGGAGGCTGTGGGCGTAGCTGGGCGCCTCGACGGCGACCCGGTCGCCGCGGCCGAGCAGGGCCCGCCGAGCGAGTTGCAGGGCGCCCATGGCGCCGGTGGTGACCAGGATCTGGTCGGGGGAGGTGGGCAGTCCGCGGGCGGTGAAGCGGCGGGCGATCGCCTCGCGGAGCACCGGCACGCCGGTCGGGTAGTGGCCGTGCCCGGCGGCGTACGCGGGCAGCTGCTCCAGGGCGCGGGCGGCGGCCCGGCCGAGGTGCGGCTGCGGGGCGGGCAGGGCGGCGACGCCCAGGTCGATGACGGTGTCGCGCTGGTCCGGCGGGACGGGCTGCAGGGCGTCGGCGGGCGGCCGGGTGCCCTCCGGCAGGACCGTCCAGCTGCCGGCGCCGCGGCGGCTGCGCAGGTAGCCGTCGGTGCGCAGGGCCTCGTAGGCGGTGGCGACGGTGGTGCGGCTGAGCGCCAGTTCGGCGGCGAGTTCGCGTTCGGCCGGCAGCCGGGTGCCGACCGGGAGGCGGCCGTCGGCGAGCAGCGTCCGGACCTGTCCGGCGAGCGTGCGGTACGCGGAGCGGCGGCCGTCGCCGTCGGGTGCGCGGGCCGTCCGCAATAGCCGGGCGAAGGCGGGCGGGGTGATGGTGGTGTGCCACTCGGACATCGGAATTTTCCAGTCCACCTGATTCGAATTGGACCTGGATGGGCGTCGTGCGGACCGCCCATGATGGCGCCAGTCCGCGCATCACCGCAAGGGAGACCCGATGGCCGCCGCGCCCTCCGCCGAGACCGTTCCACCGACCGCCGGGACCGTCCCCGACACAGCCGACGCAGCCGACACAGCCGCCCCGGCGGCCCCGGCCGCCCCCGTGCCCGCCGCCGGCGACGTGCCGCGCCCGCCGTCCCGGATGGGCCGCCGGGTGCCCCAGCTCGCCGCCGGGCTGGTGCTGTACGGCGTGAGCATGGGCCTGATGCTGCGCGCCTCGCTGGGCGGCAACCCCTGGGACGTCCTCCACCAGGGACTGGCCCGGCACTTCGGGCTGAGCGTGGGCACCTGGGTGACGCTGGTCGGCGCCTGCGTCCTGCTGCTGTGGGTGCCGCTGCGGCAGCGGCCCGGGGTCGGCACGGTCGGCAACGTGCTGGTGCTGGGCGCGGCCATGGACGCCACCCTGCGGCTGGTCGAGGGGCCGCACGCACTGCCCGCCCGGATCGCGCTGCTGGCCGCCGGCATCGTCCTGAACGGCCTCGCCACCGGCCTCTACATCGGCGCCCGGCTCGGCCCCGGCCCGCGGGACGGCCTGATGACCGGCCTGCACCGGCGCACCGGCCGCTCGCTGCGGCTGATCCGCACCGGCATCGAACTGACCGTGCTCACCGCCGGCATCCTGCTCGGCGGCACCTTCGGCGTCGGGACGATCGCCTACGCGCTGGCCATCGGACCGCTCGCCCAGTTCTTCCTGCGCTGGTGCACCGTGCCCGGAGGGTCCGCCGCCTGAACGGCCCACGACCGGTGGCGGCCCGGCCGGGGCGGGCCGGTGCCGGGTGTCCGGGGGAACCCGGGAACCGGCCCGGAAGGGATGAACTTGGTGCTGCGGGGGCCGGGCTCGTCGCGCATCGACGGTGGTACCTCGTAAGGTCGTCACCGTGTTGGACGAGATGCGGATACGGGATCTTGGCGTGATCGACGACGCCGTGGTCGAACTGGCACCGGGATTCACGGCCGTGACGGGCGAGACCGGTGCGGGCAAGACCATGGTGGTGACCAGCCTCGGCCTGCTGCTCGGCGGCCGGGCGGACCCGGCCCTGGTGCGCAACGGTTCGGACCGCGCGGTGGTCGAGGGCCGGCTCAGCCTGCCCGAGGGCTCTCCGGTGGTGGCCCGCGCCCTGGAGGCCGGGGCCGAACTGGACGACGGCGAACTGCTCATCAGCCGTACGGTCTCCGCCGAGGGCCGCTCGCGCGCCCACGTCGGCGGCCGGGCCGTCCCGGTGGGCCTGCTGGCCGAGCTCGGCGAGGACCTCGTCGCGGTGCACGGCCAGACCGACCAGCAGCGGCTGCTGCGCCCCTCCCGGCAGCGCGGCGCGCTCGACCGGTACGCGGGCGAGGCCGTCGCCGGTCCGCTGGCCCGCTACCGCGAGGTGTACCGGCGGCTGCGCGAGGTGTCGGCCACGCTGGAGGAGCTGACCACCCGGGCGCGCGAGCGCGCCCAGGAGGCGGACCTGCTGCGCTTCGGCCTGGAGGAGGTCGCCGCCGCCGAGCCGGTGGCCGGCGAGGACGTGGAGCTCGCCGCCGAGGCCGAGCGGCTCGGCCACGCCGACGCGCTCTCCTCCTCCGCGACGCTGGCGCACGCCGCCCTGGCCGGCGACCCGGCCGACCCGGACGCGGTCGACGCGGGCACCCTGGTCGCCCAGGCCCGCCGTGCACTGGACGCCGTCCGCCACCACGACGAGCGGCTCGCCGCCCTCGCCGACCGGCTGAACGAGGTCGGCTACCTGCTGGCCGACGTCGCCGGCGACCTCGCGGGCTACGCCGACGACCTGGACGCCGACCCGGTGCGGCTCGCCGCGGTGGAGGACCGCCGGGCCGTCCTCGGCCAGCTGCTGCGCAAGTACGCCGGTGCCGAGGGCACCCTCGCCGAGGTGCTGGAGTGGGCCGAGGCCGGCTCGCTGCGGCTCGCCGAACTCGACGGCGACGACGAGCGGATCGACGAGCTCGGCGCCCAGGAGACCGAGCTGCGGGCCGAGTTGGCGGAGCTGGCGGCCGAGGTGTCGGCCGCCCGGTACGCCGCGGCCGACCGGTTCGCGGCCGCCGTCTCCGCCGAACTCGCCGAACTCGCCATGCCGCACGCCCGGGTGACCTTCGCGATCACCCAGGTCGACGACCCGTCCGGCCTGGAGGTCGGCGAGCGCACCGTCGCCTACGGCTCGCACGGCGTGGACGAGGTCGAGGTGCTGCTCGCCCCGCACCCGGGGGCGCAGCCGCGGCCGATCGCCAAGGGCGCCTCGGGCGGTGAGCTGTCCCGGGTGATGCTCGCCGTCGAGGTGGTCTTCGCCGGCGCCGACCCGGTGCCGACCTACCTGTTCGACGAGGTCGACGCGGGCGTCGGCGGCAAGGCGGCGGTGGAGATCGGCCGCCGGCTGGCGAAGCTCGCCGAGTCCGCGCAGGTCGTCGTGGTGACCCACCTGCCGCAGGTCGCCGCGTTCGCCGACCGGCACCTGGTGGTGGAGAAGACCAACGACGGCACCGTCACCCGAAGCGGCGTCAAGGCGCTGACCGACGAGGAGCGGGTCCGCGAGCTCTCCCGGATGCTCGCCGGCCTGGAGGACTCCGAACTCGGCCGTGCGCACGCCGAGGAGCTGCTCGCCGCGGCCCGCGCGCCGCGCGGCCGCTGACGGCCGGGCCGCTCCTCCGGCCGGGGGGAGCGGCCCCGACGCGCCCGCACACGGCGCCGACTGTCCAAGACCCGGCCCGACCTGGCATGGTGGCGGCTGGACAATGGCTTTCCAGTCCCGAGGACCGTCCGCGGGAACCCGCCTTCCCCGCCCACCGGCGGGCGCAGGCAGCCGTCGGCCGACCCGGGCCGGGGCAGGGGGTCCGGCGACGGTGCTCGTCACCTGAACGAGTCGGAGCGAGACGACGTGGACCATTCCGCCGCCAAGGGCGCCGCAGCGGCCCATGAAGAGCCCGGCCAGCTGCGGGCGGTGCTCGTCCTGTCGGCCGGCACCGGGGGCATCGGCGCCCATGTGCGTTCGCTCGCCCAGGGGTTGGTCGCGCACGGGGTGACCGTGACGGTCTGCGCGCCGGAGAGCGCGGACACCCGGTTCGGCTTCTCCCGCACCGGCGCACGGTTTCACCCGGTGGACATCACGCCGACCGCGGGCGCCCGCAGCGACGCCGCCGCGATCGGCGAGCTGCGCCGCGCGTTCACCGGCGCGGACGTCGTCCACGCGCACGGCCTGCGGGCCGGACTGCTCTCCGACCTCGCGCTGCGGACGGCCGGCCGCTTCCCGGGCCTGCGCCCGGAGACCCCGCTGGTGGTCACCTCGCACCACGCGATGCTGGCGACCGGCCTGGACCGCCGGCTGCAGCGGCTGATGGAGCGGCGGGTGGCGCGCGCCGCCGACCTGGTGCTCGGTGCCTCCTCCGACCTGGTCGCCCGGGCCCGTGAGCTCGGTGCCACCGACGCCCGGCTCGGCCCGATCGCGGCCCCGCCGCTGCCGCCCGCGACGCTCGACAGGGAGGCCGCCCGGGCCGCGCTGTTCGACGGCAAGGACGAACCCGCCCGGCCGCTGCTGCTCGCCATCGGCCGGCTGGTGCCGCAGAAGTCCTTCGGTCTGCTGCTGGACGCGGCCGGCCGGCTCGGGGACCTGGACCCGCTGGTGGTGATCGCCGGGGACGGCCCGGACGGCCAGGCGCTGCGCGAGCGGGTCGCCGCCGAGGGCCTCCCGGTGCGGATGCCCGGCCACCGCACCGACGTGCCCGACCTGCTGGCCGCCGCCGACGCGGTGGTCGTCTCCAGCCGCTGGGAGGCCCGCTCGCTGGTCGTCCAGGAGGCGATGCGGGCGGGCGTGCCGGTGGTGTCCACCGCGGTCGGCGGGGTGCCCGAGCTGGTGGGCGACGCCGCGGTGCTGGTCCCGTACGGTGACGCCGCGGCGCTGGCCGGGGCCCTCCGGGCGCTGATCGGCGACCCGCAGCGGCGGGCCGACCTCGCCGAGGCAGGCCGTCAGCAGCAGCTCACCTGGCCGGACGAGTCCGACACGGTCGCCCAGGTGCTCTCCACCTACGACGAACTGGTGCAGCGCGGCTGACGGCCGGGCGGCCGTCAGCCGGCGTCGCGCTCGGCGGCGCTGCGCTCGACGCAGAACTCGTTGCCCTCGGGGTCGGCGAGGGTGACCCAGCCGGTGCCGTCCGGCCGGCGGTGGTCGCCGACCAGGGCGGCGCCGAGGCCGACCAGCCGCTCGACCTCCTCGTCCCGGGTGCGGTCCTGCGGCTGCAGGTCGAGGTGGACGCGGTTCTTCACGCTCTTGCGGTCCGGCACGGTGACGAACAGCAGCGTGCCGGCCTTGCTCTCGACCAGCGCCTCGGGGTCTCCGGGGTGGTCGTCCTCGTGCAGCGACGCGTCCAGCACGGCGGCCCAGAAGCTGCCGAGTTCGTAGGCGTCGGCGCAGTCGATGGTGATGTGTCGTACGAGAGATGCCATGGGCGCCAGTCTGCGGCGCCGGTCACGGCCCGTCCACCCCTTTGTCGACGGCTCGTCAGGCGGCGCCTCAGTGCTGCTGACCGGCGCCGTAGGCGCCGCCGCAGGCGGTGAGCCGCAGGGCGGTGTCAATCAGAGGAACGTGGCTGAACGCCTGCGGGAAGTTGCCCACCTGGCGCTTGGCCCGCGGGTCCCACTCCTCGGCGAGCAGGCCGACGTCGTTGCGCAGCGCCAGCAGCCGGTCGAAGAGCTCGCGGGCCTCGGACACCCGGCCGATCATGGCCAGGTCGTCGGCGAGCCAGAACGAGCAGGCCAGGAACGCGCCCTCGTGCCCGGACAGCCCGTCGACGTTGGCGCCGTGCGCGTCGTGGGTGGGGTAGCGCAGCACGAAGCCGTCCTCGGTGGACAGCTCGCGCTGGATCGCCTCGATGGTCCCGATGACGCGCTTGTCGTCCGGCGGCAGGAAGCCGACCTGCGGGATGAGCAGCAGCGAGGCGTCGAGCTCCTGCCCGCCGTAGTACTGGGTGAAGGTGTTGCGCTGCTCGTCGTAGCCCTTCTCGCAGACGTCCGCGTGGATCTCCTCGCGCAGCGCCTTCCAGCGCTCCAGCGGGCCCTCGGTGCCGGTGTCCTCCAGCAGGCGGATCGTCCGGTCGACGGCGACCCAGGCCATCACCTTGGAGTGCACGAAGTGCCGGCGCGGGCCGCGGACCTCCCAGATGCCCTCGTCCGGCTCGCGCCAGTGCTTCTCCAGGTAGCTGATCAGCTTCAGCTGCAGCTGGTGCGCGTGGTCGTTGCGGACGAGTCCGGTCATGTGGGCCAGGTGCAGCGCCTCGACCATCTCGCCGTAGACGTCGAGCTGCAACTGGCCCGCGGCGCCGTTGCCCACCCGGACGGGCAGCGAGCCCTCGTACCCGGGCAGCCAGTCCAGGGTCGACTCGGTGAGCTCGCGCTCGCCGGCGATGCCGTACATGATCTGCAGGTTCTCCGGGTCGCCGGCGACGGCGCGCAGCAGCCACTCGCGCCAGGCGCGGGCCTCCTCGCGGTAGCCGGTGCGCAGGAGCGAGGAGAGGGTGATCGCGGCGTCGCGCAGCCAGGTGTAGCGGTAGTCCCAGTTGCGCTCGCCGCCGATGTCCTCGGGCAGCGAGGTGGTGGGGGCGGCGACGATGCCGCCGGTGGGAGCGTAGGTGAGCCCCTTGAGGGTGATCAGGGAGCGGACCACGGCCTCCCGGTAGGGGCCCTGGTAGGTGCAGTGGCCGACCCACTCCCGCCAGAACCGCTCGGTGGCCTCCAGCGCGCCCTCCGCGTCGGCCGGGGCCGGCGCCGGCAGGTGGGAGGCCTGCCAGGTGAGGGCGAAGGCGATCCGCTCGCCCGCGTCGACGGTGAAGTCGGCGTAGGTGGTCAGGTCGCGCCCGTACGTCTCGGCCTCGCCGTCCAGCCAGACCGAGTCGGGGCCGGCCACGGCCACCGTGCGGTGCCCGCCGTCCGGCTGCTCCACCCGGTGCACCCAGGGCACGACCTTGCCGTAGCTGAAGCGCATCCGGACGGCCGAGCGCATCCGGACCCGGCCGGTGACGCCCTCGACGATCCGGATCATCTGGGGCACGTCGGGGGTGCCGAGCAGGTGGCGGGGCGGCATGAAGTCGATCACCCGGACGGTGCCGCCCTGGGTGTCCCACTCCTGCTCCAGGACGAGCGAGTCGCCGCGGTAGGTGCGGCGGTCGGCGGGCAGCGCCGGGGCGGAGGCGGTGGCCGGCGGGAGGCGCAGCTCGCCGGTGTCGGCGACGGAGTGGTCCGCGTGGAAGGTGTGGTCGCGGTGCTCCTCGGGCGCGGGCGCGTCGCCCACGGCCTCGGCGGGGCCGATCCGCCAGAAGCCGTGCTCGTCGGTGCCCAGCAGGCCGGCGAAGACGGCCGGCGAGTCGAAGCGGGGCAGGCACAGCCAGTCCACCGCCCCGTCCCTGCTGACCAGGGCGGCGGTCTGCATGTCCCCGATGAGTGCGTAGTCCTCGATACGGCCGGCCACGTGGGTCTCCCAGTTCGCGATGTGGCTGCGCCGACGGCGGGCACGGGCGGACCGGGGCCGCCCGCCGGTGGTCCGGGGCACTCGCGAGGTCCGTTGGGGTGCGGGAGGGCTCGCGGGTGCCCGGCGGGGCCGGGTGGGCCCCTGGCTCTGACCGGGCGCGGGGCGGGACGGGGGGCTTCCGGATCGCGCACCGGGGACCGAACGGAGTCGGCCGACCCCCTCGCCCTCCGCGTGCTCTGGTGTCGGCGATGCGTCCGAGAAGAATACGTCCGCCGTACGCCCGGGGGCACGCCCAGGGGTCGTCCCCCGCCGGACTCGCACCGGATTGACCAGCCCGGCTGGTCCCCTCGGGTGACCGTCGGTGATCCGTCCGAGCCATCCGGAGCCGATCCTTCCACCGCGGGCGGAGAGCCCGCGGAGGGCGCGCCGCACCGGGCCGGACCGCGTCCCGTCCGGTGCGCTGATACCCTGGTATCCCGTGGACTGGTGGGCAGCACACAGCTGAGGGCCACCCCCGATCCGCCGATTCGACGACCCCGCCGGTGCTCCGGCGTGCAGATGCGTCGACGCGCGGACGAGCGGAGGTCCGGCCACCGGGAGTCACCCTCGACACCGCGACCCACGGGAGCCCCCTCTTGGCACAGCCCCATTCCGGTAAGTCGGCCGCCGGCCGCGCCGTGACGACCAAGCACCTCTTCGTCACCGGGGGTGTCGCCTCCTCGCTCGGCAAGGGCCTCACCGCCTCCAGCCTGGGCGCGCTGCTCAAGGCGCGCGGCCTGCGCGTGACGATGCAGAAGCTCGACCCGTACCTCAACGTGGACCCGGGCACGATGAACCCGTTCCAGCACGGCGAGGTCTTCGTCACCGACGACGGCGCCGAGACCGACCTCGACATCGGCCACTACGAGCGGTTCCTCGACACCAACCTGCACGGCTCGGCGAACGTCACCACCGGCCAGGTGTACTCGACCGTCATCGCCAAGGAGCGCCGCGGCGAGTACCTGGGCGACACCGTCCAGGTCATCCCGCACATCACCAACGAGATCAAGTCCCGGATCCGCCGGATGGCGACCGAGGACGTCGACGTCGTCATCACCGAGGTCGGCGGCACCGTCGGCGACATCGAGTCGCTGCCGTTCCTGGAGGCCGTCCGCCAGGTCCGCCACGAGGTCGGCCGGGACAACGTCTTCTTCGTGCACGTCTCCCTGCTGCCGTACATCGGCCCCTCCGGCGAGCTCAAGACCAAGCCCACCCAGCACTCCGTCGCCGCGCTGCGCAACATCGGCATCCAGCCCGACGCCATCGTGCTGCGCGCCGACCGCGAGGTCCCGCAGGCCATCAAGCGCAAGATCTCGCTGATGTGCGACGTGGACGAGGAGGCCGTGGTCGCGGCCATCGACGCCAAGTCGATCTACGACATCCCGAAGGTGCTGCACGGCGAGGGCCTGGACGCCTACGTGGTGCGCCGCCTCGACCTGCCGTTCCGCGACGTCGACTGGACCACCTGGGACGACCTGCTGCGCCGCGTCCACGAGCCGCAGCACATCGTCAAGGTCGCCCTGGTCGGCAAGTACATCGACCTGCCCGACGCGTACCTGTCGGTGACCGAGGCGCTGCGCGCCGGCGGCTTCGCCAACAACGCCCGCGTCGAGATCAAGTGGGTCACCTCGGACGACTGCCTGACGCCGGAGGGCGCGCAGGAGCACCTGGGCGACGTGGACGCGATCTGCATCCCCGGCGGCTTCGGCGACCGCGGCGTGGACGGCAAGGTCGCCGCGATCACCTACGGCCGCGAGAACGGGATCCCGCTGCTGGGCCTGTGCCTGGGCCTGCAGTGCGTCGTGATCGAGGCCGCCCGGAACCTGGCCGGCCTGCCCGAGGCGAACTCCACCGAGTTCGACGCGGCCGCCAAGTACCCCGTCATCTCGACCATGGCCGAGCAGCTCGCCATCGTCGACGGCAAGGGCGACCTGGGCGGCACCATGCGCCTGGGCCTCTACCCGGCCAAGCTCGCCGAGGGCTCGATCGTCCGCGAGGTCTACGGCGGCGAGCAGTACGTCGAGGAGCGCCACCGCCACCGCTACGAGGTCAACAACGCCTTCCGCGCCGACCTCGAGAAGACCGGCCTGCAGTTCTCCGGCCTCTCGCCCAAGGGCGACCTGGTCGAGTACGTCGAGTACCCGCGCGAGGTCCACCCCTACCTGGTCGCCACCCAGGCGCACCCGGAGCTGAAGTCCCGCCCGACCCGCCCGCACCCGCTGTTCGCGGGCCTGGTCGCCGCGGCCATCAAGATCAAGACCGGGGCCCAGTAGGCCCGGGACGCCGCTGCGTCCTCCCGATGACCGGACGGCGGTCGTGCGGATTCCCCCGCACGGCCGCCGTCCGGCTGTTCGCGGACGGTTGTGGCCGCAGGCTGAGGGTGCGTCGGGTTAGATTGTGTCGTACTGACGAAAAGGGGAGAGCGATGGACTTCCAGCAGCAGATCAGGGACGCCGCCGAGCAGTGGCCCGTCCGGGCCGGCGAGACGCCGTTCAAGGGCCGGGTCACCGGGGTGCGCACCGAGGAGGTGCAGATGCCCGACGGCTCCTGGGCGCGCCGCGACTACCAGACCCACCCGGGCTCGGTGTCGGTGCTCGCCCTGGACGACCGGCAGCGGGTGCTGATCCTGCGCCAGTACCGCCACCCCGTCCGGCAGCGCCTGTGGGAGCTGCCCGCGGGCCTGCTGGACGTGCCGGGCGAGAACCCGCTGCACGCCGCCCAGCGGGAGCTCTACGAGGAGGCCCACTGCAAGGCCGGCGAATGGCGGGTGCTGGTCGACTTCTACACCTCGCCCGGCGGCACGGACGAGGCGCTGCGGCTCTTCCTCGCCACCGACCTCTCCGAGGCCGAGGGCGAGCGGTACGCCGCCCACGGCGAGGAGCTGGAGATCGAGACCGCCAGGGTCCCGCTGGAGGAGCTGATCCGGCTCGTCCTGGCCGGCGAACTGCACAACCCCACCCTGATCACCGGCACCCTCGCGCTGCACGCCGCCCTCACCGGCCAGGGCGTGGGCGCCCTGCGCCCCGCCGACTCGCCCTGGCCGGCCCGGCCCTTCCGCCAGGACTGAGGGTGAGCCCTTCAGGGCGACCCGGGTGGTCGGCCGCCTGCTTGACCCGCGGGGGTGATGCCCGGGGCGGGGCGGGCGGGTGACCTCGGCGGGGGCGGTCGTTCGAACTACGCTTCGCGGCAGGGCCCGCAGCGGGTCCGCTGCGGGCGACCGACGGGAGTGGGCACGGGTGGCGAGGAAGACGGCGACCATCGAAGAGCGGTCCGCCGGCCCCGGAGCGGCCGGCCCCGCGGACGGCCTGCCGCCCGGGCCGACCGCCTTCGCCGGCCGCCGCACCGAACTCGCCGCCCTGACCGCCGCCGCCCGGGCCGCCGGCCGGGGCGGTGACGCGGCCGGGCTGGTCGTGCTGGCCGGCCGGGCCGGGTCCGGGCGGACGGCGCTCGCGCTGCGCTGGGCCCGGTCGGTGGCCGTCCAGTACCCCGACGGCGTGCTGTACGCCCGGCTCTCCGCGCCCGACGGCAGCCGGGTGCCGCCCGGCCGGACGGCCCGGCGGCTGCTGGAGCAGCTGGACGCCGTCCCGGCCGGGCTGCTGCCGCCGGACGGGCCGGACGGCGACGACCCCGCGTGCGCCGCACTGCGCGAGGCGCTCGCCGAGCGGGAGGTGCTGCTGCTGCTCGACGACGTCAAGGACGCCGCCCAACTGCGTCCGCTGCTCGGTACGGGCCCGGGGGTGCTGCTGCTCGCCACCACCGGTGGCCCGCTGACCGGCATCGGGGACGTCGACCCGGTGATCATCGGGGGGCTGGATCAGGTCGCCGCCGTGGGCCTGCTCGGGGACCTCGTCGGCGGCACGAGGATCAGCTGCGACCCGGTCGGCGCCGCCGACCTCGCCGACGCCTGCGCGTGCCGCCCGGCCGCCCTGCGGCTCACCGCCGTCCGGCTGCGGGCCGACGCGCGCGCCGCGGTCACCGACGCGGCCGCCGACCTCACCGCCGCCACCGGTCGGACTGCGTCCGCCGAACCGCCGGCCGCCGGCCCCGCCGCGGAGCGGGCGGACGGCAAGGACGCCCGCGGCGGCGGCAGGGGGGCCGGGAAGGGCCGGGGCGGGGTCGGCCGTCCCGGTCGGGCGGAGGGGGAGGGCGGTGAGGGCCGGCGCGCCCGCGATCTGCTGCCCGCCGACGGACCCGTCCCCGTGCCGGAGGTCGACCCGCTGGGCGGCGCCTTCGAGCTGCTCTACCGCACGCTGACCCCGGCCCGGGCCCGGATGCTGCGGATGCTCACGTTGGCCCCCGCCCAGCTCGCCGACCTGCGCACCGCCTCCGCCCTGGTCGGCTGTCCGGCGCCGGAGGCCGCCGGGCTGCTCGCCGACCTCGCCGAGCGGGAGCTGCTGGCCGCCGAGCCGCCCGCCGCGGACGGCACCGCGCGCTACCGGGTCCCCGGTTGGCTGCATCCGCGGCTGGTGGAACTCCGGGCCGAGGCGGACCGGCCCGCGGAGGTCGAACTCGCCCGGGCCCGCCTGCTGGAGCGTCTCGTCCGCCTGGTCGACTCGGCGCAGGCGCTGCTCGCCCCCGGGGCCGGCCCGGCGCCCGACCCGCTGCCCGGTCCGCTGCGGCTGCGGACCGCCGACCAGGCCGCCCGCTGGCTGGACGAGGAGCGCGACCAGCTGTTCACCGCGGTCGGCGACGCGATCGGGCAGGGCGACCTGGACGGCTCGGCGGGCCGGCTGGTCGGCGCCCTGCTGCGGGCCCTGCCGCTCACCCCGGCCACCGTCCCGGCGGACCTGCACCGGCTGCACGAACTCGTCCTGGAGGTCGCCGAGCGGGCCGGGGCGCCCCGCCGGGCCGCTGCCGCACTGCTCAACCTGGGCGACCTGCAGGCCGCCGCGGGCCGCTGGGAGCGGGCCGCCGGACGGTACCGGGCCGCCCTCGACCGGGCCAGGGCGGCGGGTGACGAGTTGGGGTGCGCCCGCGCATTGGAGAGCGCGGGAGGGTGCTACCGGGCGCTCGGCGACGCCGTGCGCGCCGGGGATTCGTACGGGCGCGCGCTGGCCCTGCGCCAGGAGGCGGGCGACGCCCCGGCCGAGGCGCGGCTGCTGGCCCGGGTCGCCGAGGCTCACACCGCGCAGCGCCGCTTCGAGGAGGCGCTGCGCGAGTACCGGGCGGCGTTCGGGATCTTCCGGCGGCTCGGCGACGAGCGGGGCGCAGCCCTTGTGGGGCTTGCCCTGGACCGCCTCCAGCAGCAGCTCGCAGGCGAGTGGAACCACCCCATTGCGGAGTAATGTCTGATATGTGGCAGTCGTGGGTCTTTGTTCGTGGGAGCGAGGTGCAAGCCTACGAACCTGCCAATCGGATCCGCTGATTTATTCAGTTTGGAAGGCTGACGGATCCGCTGGGCTTCATTACACTCGACAGCAGTCGCGCAGCGATCCGTGCCCCGGTGTTCTCCGGAGGCCTTCCCCGTGCGCGCCGCCCGCCGGTCTTCCCCCGGCCGGGACCCCCAGGCAAGAGGGACGTGTTTAGCCGTGAAGGTCGGCATCCCCCGCGAGGTCAAGAACCACGAGTACCGCGTGGCCATCACGCCCGCCGGCGTGCATGAGCTCGTCCGCAACGGACACGAGGTCTTCATCGAGGACAACGCCGGTCTCGGCTCCTCGATCCCCAACGAGGAGTACGTGGCCGCCGGTGCCACCATCCTCCCCACGGCAGACGAGGTGTGGGAGACCGCCGACCTCCTGCTGAAGGTCAAGGAGCCCATCGCCGAGGAGTACCACCGCCTCCGCAAGGGCCAGACCCTCTTCACCTACCTGCACCTGGCGGCCGACCGCGCCGGCACCGAGGCGCTGGTCGCCTCCGGCACCACCGCGATCGCCTACGAGACCGTGCAGCTCGCCAACGGCGCCCTGCCGCTGCTCGCCCCGATGTCCGAGGTCGCGGGCCGGCTGGCCCCGCAGGTCGGCTCCTACCACCTGATGCGCCCGGCCGGCGGCCGCGGCGTGCTCCCCGGCGGCGTGCCCGGCACCCACCCGGCGAAGTGCGTCGTCATCGGCGGCGGCGTCTCCGGCTGGCACGCGGCCACCATCGCCATCGGCATGGGCTACGACGTCACCCTGCTCGACCGCGACATCAACAAGCTGCGCGAGGCCGACAGGATCTTCGGCACCAAGGTGAAGGCCATCGCCTCCAACTCCTTCGAGCTGGAGAAGGCCGTCCTGGAGGCCGACCTCGTCATCGGCGCCGTGCTGATCCCGGGCGCCAAGGCCCCGAAGCTCGTCACCAACGAGCTGGTCTCCCGCATGAAGCCGGGCTCCGTGCTCGTCGACATCGCCATCGACCAGGGCGGCTGCTTCGAGGACTCCCGTGCCACCACGCACGCCGAGCCGACCTTCCAGGTCCACAACTCGGTCTTCTACTGCGTGGCCAACATGCCGGGCGCCGTCCCGAACACCTCCACCTACGCGCTGACCAACGCGACGCTGCCGTACATCGTCGAGCTGGCCAACCGCGGGTGGAAGGACGCGCTGCGCCGCGACGCCGCGCTGGCCAAGGGCCTGAACGTGCACGAGGGCCAGATCACCTACAAGGCCGTCGCCGACGCCTTCGACCTGGAGTCCGTCTCCCTGGAGACCGTGCTCGCCTGACGCGCCGACACCCCGTCGCCCCCGGCCCGCTCCCCTCGGGCCGGGGGCTTCGGCGCGCCCGCACGCCCACGGGCCGGTGACCGGCCGGTGGACGGGTGATGTCAATTCATGTGCAACGTGTCACCCGCCCAGCGGACCCGGTCACCGCGGGTCACCCCGCCGCGGGGCGCGGCGACCCCGGAATCGCGAGGGTTCCCGGCCCGCGCAAGCCTTGACAGCGGGTGGTCGGGGAGCCGACACATCGTGCCCACTACCGTGGATTGTGTTGCTGCGAACGCCTGGAACGGCCTAGAGTCGCAAACCGTCGGCAAGCTGCCACGCTGACGTATCGACATAGAGTCCTGGAAGCCCAAGGAGGTAAGACGACTTGTGAATGAGTCGACATTTGCTCCCGGGGGTGGTCAGCCAGGACTGGCGGAGCTCGCCGCCGGACAGCCGCACGACGAGTACGCGCGGCCGGCGACGGTGGGTACGGCGGAGGTCGGCTCGGTCGCGGTCCGCACCTTCGAGGCGCGCCAGAGCGGCACCGCCGCCGGCGCCGACTACGACGCCGAGCTCGGCGCGTACGGCCTCTCCTACGCCGACCTGGGCTACGGCCCCTACGACGACCCGGACGCCGAGTACGAGCCGGACCCGGAGTACGCCGCCACCCTGGCCCCCGACGCCGCCCGGCAGCGCCGCGAGCGGGTCGGCCCCACCGGCCGTCCGCTGCCGTACTTCCCGATCCCCGCGCCGGTGGCCGAGCACGGCCCCGCGCAGATCATCGCCATGTGCAACCAGAAGGGCGGCGTCGGCAAGACCACGTCGACCATCAACCTGGGTGCCGCGCTGGCCGAGTACGGCCGCCGGGTGCTGCTCGTCGACTTCGACCCGCAGGGCGCCCTCTCCGTCGGCCTCGGCGTGAACCCGATGGAACTCGACGTCACCGTCTACAACCTGCTCATGGAGCGGGGCCTGACGGCCGATGAGGTCCTGCTGAAGACCGCCGTCCCCGGCATGGACCTGCTGCCGTCCAACATCGACCTGTCGGCCGCCGAGGTGCAGCTGGTCAGCGAGGTCGCCCGCGAGTCCGCGCTCGCCCGCGCCCTCAAGCCGCTGCTGCCGGACTACGACTACGTCATCATCGACTGCCAGCCCTCGCTCGGCCTGCTCACCGTCAACGCCCTGACGGCGGCTCACAGCGTCATCGTCCCGCTGGAGTGCGAGTTCTTCGCGCTGCGCGGCGTCGCGCTGCTCACCGAGACCATCGAGAAGGTCTGCGAGCGCCTCAACCCGGAGCTGCGCCTCGACGGCATCCTCGCCACCATGTACGACTCCCGTACGGTGCACAGCCGCGAGGTGCTGGCCCGGGTGGTCGAGGCCTTCGGCGAGCACGTCTTCCACACCGTCATCGGACGCACCGTCAGGTTCCCGGAGACGACCGTGGCCGGCGAGCCGATCACCACGTACGCGACCAACTCGGTCGGCGCCGCCGCCTACCGCCAGCTCGCCAGGGAGGTGCTCGACCGGTGCCGCCCCGCCGAGTGAGTCTCCCGGGAGCCGACGAGCTGTTCCGGACCACCGGGGGGATGGCCCTGTCGCCCTCGCTGGGCCGGTCGGCCGAGGCCACCAGACCGGAGACCGCCCGGCCCGCCGAGCAGCCCGCCGCGGCCGGCGACACCGCCGCCGACGGGGCCGCCACCGAGGCCGCCCAACCGCAGCCGCCCGCCGAGGCGGCCCGCCGGCACGCCCCCGAGGAGCAGGCGGAGGCCCGCCGGCCCCGCCCCCGCGGCCGCGCCGCCCGCCGGCCCACCGGCCGCGAGCGGCACGACGAGAAGATCACGGTCTACGTCTCCGCCGAGGAGCTCATGGACCTGGAGCACGCCCGGCTGGTGCTGCGCGGCGAGCACGGCCTCGCCGTCGACCGCGGCCGCGTCGTCCGGGAGGCCATCTCCGTCGTCCTGGCGGACCTGGAGCAGCGGGGCGAGGCGAGCATCCTGGTGCGGCGGCTGCGCGGCCGCTGAGGCCCGCGGAGGGCCCCCTCGGCCCCGACCCGGACCGGCCCGGCCGGGCCGCGGGCGTGTCGGGCGCCCCGGAGGGTGGCGCGGCGACCGGCCCGGGTGAAGATGGTCCGGTCATGACGAGCGCGCCCGAGCCCCCCGAGCCCCCCGAGCCGGCCGCCCCAGCCCCGCCGGCCGGTGCCGGACCGGGCGAGGAGCGCGGCGGCTTCCAGGTGCGGCTGGACAACTTCGAGGGCCCGTTCGACCTCCTGCTCAGCCTGATCGCCAAGCACCGGCTGGACGTCACCGAGGTCTCGCTCTCCAAGGTCACCGACGAGTTCGTCGCCCACATCCGGGCGATGGGCCCGGACTGGGACCTCGACGCGGCGACCGAGTTCCTGGTCGTCGCCGCCACCCTGCTCGACCTCAAGGCGGCCAGGCTGCTGCCCGCCGCCGAGATCGAGGACGAGGAGGACCTCGCCCTCCTGGAGGCCCGCGACCTGCTCTTCGCCCGGCTGCTGCAGTACCGGGCGTACAAGCAGGCGGCCGCCCTGTTCGCCGAGCGCTGGGCGGCCGAGCTGCTGCAGCGCCCCCGCACCGTCGGCCTGGAGCCGCACCACGCGCTGCTGCTGCCCGAGGTGGTCATCACCGTCGGCCCCCAGGGCCTGGCCCGGCTCGCCGCCCGGGCGGCGGCGCCCAGGCCGGAGCCGGTGGTCTACGTCGACCACATCCACGCCCCGCCGGTGAGCGTCCGCGAGCAGGCCGGGGTCGTCGTCGACCGGCTCACCGCGCTCGGCAGCGCGACCTTCGGCAGGCTGGTGGAGGACGCCGACAACACGCTGGTCGTGGTGGCCCGCTTCCTCGCCCTGCTGGAGCTGTACCGGGAGAAGGTGCTCGACTTCGAGCAGCCGGACGCCCTGGGCGAGCTGCTGGTGCACTGGGTCGCCGACACCGGCCGGCGCGTCGAGGTGACCGACGAGTTCGACCGTCCGCCCGGCGAGGGCGCGGACGGCCGCGGCAAGGACGGAGAACCGCAGTGAACGCCGATCAGCCGCGCCCCAGCCGGCGCACCCTCGGCCTCCCCGGCCAGGCCCGCCCCGACGAGTGGCAGGAGAGCGCGTACGCGACCGAGCCCGCCCACGGGGCACCGGACGGCGCGGACGGCGCGGAGGCCGCGGAGGAGGCCGCGGAGCAGCCGCACATCCCGGCGCCGGCGGCGGAGCCGGCCGCGGACACCTCCGAGCCCGAACCGATGCCCGACCCGGCGCCGCTGCCCGCCCCCGAGCCGGAGCCCGAACCGGAACCGGAGCGGCCCGAGGAGTCCGGTGCCCGCGGGGTGCCGCTGCGGGCCGCGCTGGAGGCGGTCCTGATGGTCGTCGACGAGCCCGCCACCGAGGCGCACCTCGCCGCCGTCCTGGAGCGGCCGCGCGCCGCGGTCGCCGCCGCGCTGCGCGAACTCGCCGCCGAGTACACCGCCCAGGGCCGCGGCTTCGACCTGCGCCACGTCGCCGGGGGCTGGCGCTTCTACACCCGCGCCGACTGCGCGCCGGCCGTCGACCGCTTCGTCCTGGACGGCCAGCAGGCCCGTCTCACGCAGGCCGCGCTGGAGACGCTCGCGGTGGTCGCCTACCGGCAGCCGGTGTCGCGCAGCCGGGTCTCCGCAGTACGCGGTGTGAACTGTGACGGCGTGATGCGTACCCTGGTACAGCGAGGACTGGTGGAAGAGACCGGCTCCGAGCCCGAAACAGGTGCGATCCTGTATCGGACGACGAACTACTTCCTGGAACGGACGGGGCTGCGAGGCCTGGACGAGCTGCCCGAGCTCGCGCCCTTCCTGCCCGAGGTCGACGACGTGGAAGCGGAGTCCCTGGAGGGCACGATGATCGCGGAGGCGGTGGCCGCCGCCCGCGCGGCCGACGGCGAGAGCGCCTGACGGTCCGCGTCCGATCGGTGAGGGGGCGGTGAGGTCGGCCGGGCACGACACGCACTCCCACGACGGACACGACGTACGGACACTTTGATGCGCAGCAGTGGCAACGGCAGGAACAACAGCGGCGGCCAGGGCCGGGGAGGCCAGGGACGCGGCGGACAGGGCGGGGGCCGGAGCGGCGGCGGCTCGCGCGGCGGGTCGTCCTACGGCGGCGGATCCTCCTACGGCGGTTCGTCGTACGGCTCCTCCGGCGGCGGCCGGGGCGGCTCGTCCTCCCAGGGCGGGCGCCGCGACGACCGCCGCGACGACAGGCGTGACGACCGCCGTGACGACCGGCGCTACCCGGACCGCCCGCTGCGGCCCGAGGAGCGCCGCTACGACCGCCCCGAGTACGGCGGCGGCCCCAACGCCACCCCCGGCCGCAGCAGCTTCGCAGCGCGCCGCCCCGGTGCCGCGCCCAAGCCGCGCCGCGAGGGCCAGGGCGCCCCGGGCGACCCGCGCCGCCAGCCGCAGCGCTCCCGCGAGCTCCAGGCCAAGATCGAGGACGCGGTGCTCGCCCGGCACGACAAGCCGGCCGTGAAGACCCCCAAGACCTTCGGCGAGCCCGAGGGCGAGCGCCTGCAGAAGGTGCTCGCGCGGGCCGGCATGGGCAGCCGCCGGGCCTGCGAGGAGCTCATCGAGCAGGGCCGGGTCGAGGTCAACGGCAAGCGGGTCACCGAGCAGGGCAAGCGGGTCGACCCGGCCAACGACGAGATCAAGGTCGACGGCCTGACCGTCGCCACCCAGTCCTACCTGTTCTTCGCGCTGAACAAGCCGGCCGGCGTCGTCTCCACCATGGAGGACCCGGACGGCCGCCAGTGCCTCGGCGACTACGTCACCAACCGCGAGACCCGGCTCTTCCACGTCGGCCGCCTCGACACCGAGACCGAGGGCATCATCCTGCTCACCAACCACGGCGAGCTGGCCCACCGCCTCACCCACCCGAAGTACGGCGTCACCAAGACCTACCTGGCCGCCATCCAGGGCCCGATCCCGCGCGACCTCGGCAAGCAGCTCGCCAAGGGCGTCGAACTGGAGGACGGCTGGGCCCGCGCCGACTCCTTCAAGGTGGTCTCCAACGTCGGCAAGAACTACCTGGTCGAGGTGACCCTGCACGAGGGCCGCAAGCACATCGTCCGCCGGATGCTCTCCGAGGTCGGCTTCCCGGTCGAGAAGCTGGTGCGCACCCACTTCGGCCCGATCGCGCTCGGCGACCAGAAGTCCGGCTGGCTGCGCCGCCTCACGAACCCCGAGGTCGGCCAGCTGATGCGCGAGGTCGGCCTGTAGGGCGGACCGGGGCCGCACCGTCGGAACCTTCGAATCGAAGGCCTCCCCGCCGTTCGGCGGGGAGGCCTTCCGACTCTTCGGCGGGGACCCCGTGTGAACCTCGACGCACCGCCTTGTCATGATGTGGATCTGTGGCGCAGGATGGCCACCGGACAGCAGCTCGACGAGTGGCGGAACTGCGCCACTGGGCCACTGGCCGCATGGGGGAAGGAGCGGCGTGCTCGACGCATTCGGAGCGCTCGGCCTGGGACGGCCGGACGGACAGGTGTACGCGGCCCTGGTGGTCTCGCCGCAGTCCACCGCCGAGGAGCTGGCCGGGCAGTGCGGCCTGACACTGCAGCAGAGCCAGGACGCCCTCGACCGGTTGGCCGAGCAGGGCATGGCCACCCGGGCCCCGGTCGACCGGGAGCGCTACCTCGCGGTCGCGCCCGACGTCGCCATCGGCACCCTCATCGGCCACCGCGAGGCGGAGCTGCGCAGCGCCCGCGCCGAGATGCACCGGTTGATGGACGCCTTCCGCGAGGCGTCCCGCTACACCGACCCGGCGCACTCCGTCGAGGTCCTCACCGGCGGCGAGGCGATCGCCCAGCGGCTGGAGCACCTGGTCGACAGCACCCAGTACCAGGTGCGCGGCTTCGACTGCCCGCCCTACATCCAGGACCCGGTCGCCCAGATGCCCCGCCAGCGCGCCAAGCTCAAGGCGGGCGTGCGCTTCCGCACCGTGTACGACAAGGACGCGGTGGCCTGGCCGGGCCGGCTGGAGAAGGAGATCCTCGTCGGCGTCGAGGACGGCGAGGAGGCCCGCGTCCGCCCCGTGCTGCCGATGAAGATGATGATGTCGGACGACAAGATGGCGATCATCCCGATCACCGTCGGCGACAGCGTGCTGGACGCCGCCTACGTCATCCACCCGTCGGCGCTGCTGCAGGCCCTGGACGCACTGTTCGAGGCCGAGTGGGAGCGGGCCGTGCCGCTGCAGGCGGCGATCGGCGACGGCGAGGCCGACACCGGCCCCGAGGCCGACCACCGCAAGCTGCTCGGCCTGCTCGCCGCCGGCCTGACCGACGAGTCGATCGCCCGCTCCCTCGGCTGGAGCGCCCGCACCACCCAGCGGCGGCTGCAGAGCCTGATGCGCCAGCTCGGCGCCACCACCCGCTTCCAGGCGGGCATGGCGGCCCGCGAGCGCGGCTGGCTCTGACCGCCGCCGCCCGGACGGGCCCGGCTCAGCTCCAGGGGAGCAGCCGGGCCCAGCGGCCGTCCGCGCCGCGCTCGACCTTCTCCAGGCCGATCACCGCCGTCCGGTTCAGCCGGCCGTAGATGTGCGGGAAGAGCACGTCCGGCGTGGCGCCCTCCGGCGGCGGGCCGGAGGGCGCCTCCCACTTCACCATCGGCTCGACCAGCTTCTCCTCGATCAGCAGCGCCATCAGCGGATCCGGCGTGTCGGCGAAGAAGAGGTTGGCGACGGCCAGCACCGTCCGCTCGTCGGCCGAACAGTGGATGAAGCCGTCGGTGAGCAGCGAGGCGGCCGCGTACGGCCGCCCCGGGTCGCGCAGCCAGTCGTCCAGCGGGGCGAGATGGTAGATCATGGGTCATTTCTACCGGAGTTGACGGAACAAATCGGGCTGGACCTGGCTCACAGTCCCGCCACCTTCGACGCCGCCGACACCTCGTACACGAGGGTGAGGGTGCGCCGGCCGCCCGGCGGCAGCGGAACGTCCCAGCGGACGACGCCCTCCGAGTCCAGCTCGTCCGGCGGCGGCGAGCAGGCCTCCTTGCGCAGCTTCACCTCCACCGAGGACACCTCGGACACCGGGATCCGCTCGCGCACCGTCACCACCTGTTCGTCCCGCTCCTCGGGCGCGGAGAACCGCGACAGGTGCAGCCGCACCGTCCGGGTGACCACCGTCCGCCCGGTGATGCCCGTCGTGCCGCGGCCCTCCTCGGTCTCCCGGACCACCCGGTGGCCGTCCGAACTGCCGAAGGACAGCTCCGCCGCGGCCCCCGGGGCGGTGAACCGCAGCTCGCCGCGGCCGGTGAACCCGCTGCCCTGGACCAGGTCGACCGGCCCGGCCAGCAGCGCGTGCCCCGCGTCGTTGCGGAACCGCACCACCCGGGTGACCAGCGGCGACAGCTCCGGCGCGGCCGCGAACTCGCTGCTCGCCGCAGTGTCGAACACGGTCAGCGGGATCCGGTGCGCCCGCCCGTCGGCCGGCACCGAGGCCGGCGACGTCGCCCGCAGCACCCGCACCTCGCCGCCGTCGTCCACCCCCGGCAGGCCGTCCGCGGACGGGCCGGTCGTGCCGATCTCCTCCTCGCGCAGCTCCACCTCGACCGTCCGGCGCTCCTCCGCGGTGCGCTCCCGCAGGCTCAGCACGTCCTCGGTCAGCCGCGGCGGCTCCGAGGCCAGCGCCGACCGGGCCGTCGAGAAGGTCAGCCGCACCCCGGACCAGTCCTCGCCGGTGCGCTGCCACACCACCGCCTCGGTCTCCAGCACCAGCCGCCCGCCCGCCAGCGAGGCCCGGTAGGCCGGCCGCCACAGCGCGCACGGCGTCAGGTGGCCCACCTTCAGCTCCGCCCGGCCCGCCGCCTCCGCCTCCACCGTCACCTCGACGTGGGCGAACAGCTCCGCCGGCTCCTGCTCGGCCGCGTCCAGCGCGCGCCGGGCCGCCGCCAGGTCCTCGGCCAGCTCCTCCAGCCGCGCCCGGGACACCCGCAGCTTCTCGCCGTGCGCGTCCCGCTCGCCGTCGATCCGGTCGAGCTCGCGGCCCCAGCGGCTGCGCTCCAGCTCGCCGCGGCCCGCGCCCTCGCCGATCTCCCGCAGCAGATCGGCGGCCAACTGGGCGAGCAGCGCCAGCCGGGCCTCCAGCCGCTCCCGGACCCGGGTCTCGGCCTGCTGCTCCTGCTCCAGGGCGTGCACCCGGTGCCTCAGCTCCGAGTCCCCGGCGGTGGGCGGCAGCGGGGCGCGCGGCACCCAGCTGCGCACCACCCGGGCGTCCAGCACCCGGACGCCCCCGGCGCCGGGCGCCTCCGCGCGCAGGGTGCGGTCCACGGCGAGCGCCGAGACCGGACCGAGCCGAAGCCGGCTGACCCCCGCGGGGAGGTCGACCACGGCGGTCCGTTCGACGTGCGCGCGGTCCTCCAGACAGGTCACCGCCGTCACCGGCAGCGGGTGGTCGGCCGCCGGGGCCTGCGGCAGCGGCTCGTCGGGGAGCGGGGCGATGGATGTGTCGGTCATGGTCAGCTCCTCCGGTTGCCGCCGACGACGGCCTTGCCGGCCGGGATGCGGATCTCGTAGCCGCCGTCGAGTTCGGCGGTGCCGTCGGCGGGCAGCTCCACCCGCCAGCGCCGGGTGCTCGGCGGGTAGGCGTCGGACGGCCGGTCGGGCGCGGTCCAGGTGCCGCGCTCCTCGATCCGCACGTCCTGGTCGGTGGAGACCGGCACCCGCTCGCGCACCTCCACGGTGACGGGGTGCGGCAGCCGGTTCGCCAGCTCCACGTGGATGCGGTGGTCCAGCACCGTCGTGTTGTTGAGCATGCCCGCGGTGGACTCCCGCATCTCGGTGCGGCGGGCCACCCGCACCGCCTCCGCCTGGCCGAGGCCGACCCGGCGGGCACCGCCCGCGGCCAGCGTCGGCAGCGCCGCGGTCAGCAGGAAGTCCCCGTCCACGGTGACCTCCACCGGCCCGGCCAGCAGCGCCGAGGCCGTGGCGTTGGTCAGCACCAGCGTGCCGTACACCGCCTCCTCGACGGCCGGCACGCAGACGTACTCGGTGCGCAGCGACACCGGCACCTCCCCGACGGTGACGGTGTGCCAGGTGCCGTCCGAGGGCACGTCGGCCCGCGCCGCCGCGTCGTACCGCTGGTCGAAGGAGCCCGCCGAGACCCGCGGCCGCACCGCGTGCGCCGGCAGGGCCAGCGCCGCCACCGACTCGGCGAGGTTCCGCGACTCCGTCGCCGCCGGGTCGTGCACCGCCCCGGGGAACAGCAGGCCGCGCCGGTGCGCCGGCCGGTCCGGGCCCTCCAGCACCAGGCCCGCGTAGTCCAGCTGCGCCTGCGAAGGACCCGGCAGCACCGGCGGCGCCACCGGCTCCGGCGCCACGTCGAAGGCGGCGGCCGGTGCGGAGCGTGCCCCGCCCCCGGCCCTCGCGCGCATGCCGCGGGCGGACGCCACCGGCGCCGGCGGAGGCATCGCCCCCGGCGGCATCGCTCCGGGCGGCTGCGGCGCCGCGCCGTACGCCTGGACGGACGGCGCCGGCATCGGGAAGGCCTGCGGTGCGAAACCCGGAGCGGGCGGCGGAGGCGGCGCAGGCGCCGCGAACGGCAGCGCGGTCTCCGCACCGGTGAGGCCGCCCGCCAGCGTCACGTCCGGCCCGGCACCCGGCCGGGCCGCCCGGCCCGGCCGGCCACCGCCCGCCGGACGGGCCCGCCCCGTACGCGGCTGCGGCGGCCGGCCCGCCGCGTCGTACCCGCTGAACAGGTCGCCCAGCCCCGCCGGGGGCTCCCGCCAGCCCGACGCGGCCGGTGCGGCCTGCCGCCGTCCGATCCGCAGCGAACGCAGCTGCGGCAGGTCCGTCCGGCGCTGCAGGTCCGCCGTGGACAGACCGATCCGCACCCCCGACCAGTCCTCACCGGTGCGCTGCGCGAGCTGGGCCCGCAGCAGCAGCGTCCCGGAGCCCTCGCCCTGGCGGTAGGCCAGCCGGTACGTCGGCACCCACACCGCACCCGGCACCCCGTACTCCACCTCCAGCTCGACCTCGGCACCCTCCGCCGCACCCTCCAGCGTCACCACGGCCGACCCGCCCAGCGTCACCGGGCCGACCGCCACCGCGGACGAGGCCCGGGCCAACGCGTCCTCGGAGAGGGTCAGTTCGTGCTCGGCCAGCCGCAGCTGCTCGGCGAGGTCCGCGGACCGCGCGTGCAGCGCCGCCAGCCGCTCGTCCACGAAGTCCGCCAGCTCGAACCAGGCGTCGGTCGGCGTACGGCGGTGCGGCTCGTCCGCCTGCAACGGCGGCGGGACCGCCCGCACCGCGGAGACCTCCGCGATCCGCGCCTCCTGCCGCGCGGAACGCTGCCGCAGGGCCTCCGCGGCGTCCCGCGCCCGATCCACCCGCAGGCGCAGCCCCGGAAGGTCCGAACGGCTGCGGACCTCCGCCTCCGGCTCCAGCCGGGCCGCCGTCACCCGCGCCCCGCCGGAGAGCACCGATGCACGCAGCGAACCCGCGTCCGCCACCCTCGGCAGGCCGGTCAGCCGGACCCTGCCGTCCGCGGGCACCGTGCCCCGGGCCCGCCTGCGGCACAGCGCGCCGCTCGCGTACACCACCACCGAGTCGAGTACCGACTCCCACCGATCCGCCGCTGTCGTCTCCGCTGCCACCCCGCCCTGCCCTTCGTCCGTCCCCGGTCCGGGCCGCCAGTCTGCCGGGGCCGGCGGCCGTCCGCCGCGGATTTCCGCTGCGCGTCGGCTGAGGGGACGGCCCCGGCCCCCGACCCGGTTGCGGACGGAGACATACCCAGGCGAACGGGCAACCGTGCAGGTCCGGGCAGGACGAAAACGGGGGCCCGTGGGGGCACCTGAATTGGCTCACCCCCACCATCCCCGCGCCCCTGGGATCGCCCTTTCCCGTGGGCGCCGCCGCTGTGCGGGGGTTCGGCTGGTGGACGGCTTCGACGGGTTGGGTGGGGCTGCGAGAGGATGGGCGGAGCAGAAGGCCGCCCCTACCAGGAGACCAACCCCGTCATGCGCACAGCCGCCGTCATCGGCACCGGACTGATCGGCACCTCCGCCGCCCTCGCGCTCACCGGCCGCGGGGTCGCCGTCTATCTGGAGGACGCCGACCCGGACGCCGCCCGTACGGCCGCCGCGCTCGGCGCGGGTTCGACCGAGCTGCCCGAGGGCCCGGTCGACCTGGCGATCGTCGCGGTGCCGCCGGCGCTGGTCGGCAAGGTGCTGGCGGACTGCCAGCGCCGCGGTCTGGCCCGCTGCTACACCGACGTGGCCAGTGTGAAGGCCGGTCCGCGGGCCGAGGTGGCCGCGCTCGGCTGCGACACCGTCCACTACATCGGCGGCCACCCGATGGCCGGCCGTGAGCGGTCCGGCCCGCTGGCCGCCCGCGCCGACCTGTTCGAGGGCCGGCCGTGGGTGCTCACCCCGACCGGGGACACCGACACCGACACCCTGAACGCCGCGCTGGAGCTGGTGGCGCTCTGCGGGGCCATGCCGATCGTGATGGACGCGACCGCGCACGACCGTGCCGTCGCGCTGGTCTCGCACGCCCCCCAGCTGGTCTCCTCGATCGTGGCGGCCCGGCTGGAGCACGCCGACGAGACGGCCGTCCGGCTGTCCGGGCAGGGCGTGCGGGACGTGACCCGGATCGCCGCGTCCGACCCGGCGCTCTGGGTGGACATCCTCTCCGCGAACGCCGGGGTGGTCGCCGACATCCTCCAGGAGGTGGCCGTGGACCTCGACGGGGCCGTGACGGCGCTGCGCGCCCTGCAGGCCGCCGACGAGGGCGAGCGGCGGGCCGGTGCGGCGGGCATCGAGGCGGTGATGCGGCGCGGCAACACCGGCCACGCCCGGATCCCCGGCAAGCACGGCGCCCCGCCGACCCGGTACGAGTCGGTCACCGTCGTCCTCGGCGACCAGCCGGGCGAGCTCGGCCGGCTCTTCGGCGAGGTCGGTGCGCTCGGCGTCAACATCGAGGACGTCACCATCGAGCACTCCGACGGCCAGCAGGTCGGCCACGTGCACCTGGACGTCGCCCCGTCGGCCGTCCGGCTGCTCACCGGCGGTCTGCGCGACCGCGGCTGGAGCGTCCGCGACTGAGCCCCCGCCCGCCCGGGAACCGCCCGTCGTCCGGTCCCGTCGGTGCACCGGACGGGCTTCGGGGGAGGGCTGATGCACGGACACGACCCGGTGGACGGACCGGTGGACGGACCGGTGGACGCCGCGGCGGACGCACTGGTGTGGCGCCCGGGGCCGCCGGACGGCGACCGCACCGCGGCCCTGGTCGGCGCCGTGGACGCCGGTGCCGTGCTGCTCCTGCTGCTCCGGCCGGTGCTGCGGTGGTGGGACTGCGCGATCGGCGCGGTGCTGATCGCCGGGCAACCGGCCGGCCTGCGGATGCTGCGGACCCTGCAGCGGCGGCTGGTGGTGGAGTGCGAGCTGTGCCCGGGGCCGGGGTACGGCCCGGTTCGTGCTGCACGGCGGGGCCGAGCAGGTCGTCCCGTTCGCGGCCCTCCGCCGGATCGACCTGACGCACCGGGGCGAGCGCGGTGCCCGCGGCACCCGGCCGACGGCCGATTTCGGCCTGGAACCCGCACCGGCCCCCTCGGCCGGCACCGACGGCGGGCTGCGGACGGCGCGCACCGTCGTGCCGGAGGGCGACCTGGACCGGCTGCGGGCCTTCGCCGAGCGGCACGGGGTGCGGTACCACGAGGAGGAGCGGCTGCCGGCCGACCGACCGCCGGGCATGCAAGGGGCCGGCCCCGGGACCGACCGGACGGGATGCCTCCGCCGGTCCATTAACCTTGTAGATAGTCATCCCGGCCCGAGCGCGCCGGACCGAGAGAGAGGTTCGCCCCGTGGACACTGCCGACCGAGCGCACGCCCCGGTCGTCGTCGCCATCGACGGACCCTCCGGATCGGGCAAGTCGACCGTCTCGCGGGCGGTCGCCGCCCGCCTCGGTCTCAGCTTCCTGGACACCGGCGCCATGTACCGGGCGATGACCTGGTGGATGCTCTCCAACGACATCGACGTGGACGACGCCGAGGCCGTCGCGATCGCCTGCGGCAAGCCGGTGATCGTCTCCGGCACGGACGCGGCCGGCCCGACCATCACGGTCGACGGCCAGGACGTCTCCGGCCCGATCCGCGGCCCCGAGGTGACCGCCAAGGTCTCCGCGGTCTCCGCCGTCCCGGCCGTCCGGGCCCGGCTGGTGGAGCTGCAGCGCGGCTGCGCCGAGGTCGCCCCGCGCGGCATAGTCGCCGAGGGCCGCGACATGGGCACCGTCGTGTTCCCGGACGCCACCGCCAAGGTCTTCCTCACCGCCTCGGGCACCGCCCGTGCCGCGCGCCGCGCGGCCGAGCTCCGGGCCAAGGGCGTGGACGAGGCCACCATCGCCGCGATGGCCGCCGACCTGGACCGCCGGGACGCCGCCGACTCCTCCCGGGAGACGGCGCCGCTGGCCCAGGCCCCGGACGCCGTCCTGGTGGACACCAGCGAGCTCACCCTCGACCAGGTGATCGACACGGTCGCCGCCCTGGTGGAGGAGCGGGCCCAGCAGCCTTCCGCCGTCTGACCATCCTCGGGCCGTCCGGCCCGTCCTCCGACTACGGGACACGTAGTTTCGCGCTGCCCGGCAGGGCAGGTACGCACGGCACGCCCCTGGGAAGGGCCGTACCGGGAAACGGAAGAAACACACATGAGCAACGACACCGCCGCGCACCACGGTGAGCTCGGCGACGCCGAGTACGCCGAGTTCATGGCGCTCGCCGCCGAAGAGGGCTTCGACACCGACGAGGTGGACGCCGACCTCGACGCCGCCTCGCACGGCCCGCTGCCGGTGCTGGCCGTCGTCGGTCGCCCGAACGTCGGCAAGTCGACCCTGGTGAACCGCATCATCGGCCGCCGCGAGGCGGTCGTCGAGGACCGCCCCGGCGTCACCCGCGACCGCGTGACCTACGAGGCCACCTGGAACGGCCGCCGCTTCAAGCTCGTCGACACCGGCGGCTGGGAGGTCGACGTCCTCGGCATCGACGCCGCCGTCGCCGCCCAGGCCGAGTACGGCATCGAGTCCGCCGACGCGGTCCTCTTCGTCGTCGACGCCACCGTCGGCGCGACCGACACCGACGAGGCACTGGTCAAGCTGATCCGCCGGGCCGGCAAGCCGGTCGTGCTGTGCGCCAACAAGGTCGACGGCCCGTCCACCGAGGCAGAGGCCGCCTACCTGTGGTCGCTCGGCCTCGGCGAGCCGTACCCCGTCTCCGCGCTGCACGGCCGCGGTTCCGGCGACCTGCTGGACGCCGTCATGGCCGCACTGCCCGAGGCCCCGCCGCAGCTCTTCGGCAACGGCACCCTCGGCGGCCCCCGCCGGGTCGCGCTGATCGGCCGCCCGAACGTCGGCAAGTCCAGCCTGCTCAACAAGGTCGCCGGCGAGGAGCGGGTGGTCGTCAACGAGCTGGCCGGCACCACCCGCGACCCGGTCGACGAGATGATCGAACTCGGCGGCAAGACCTGGAAGTTCGTCGACACCGCCGGTATCCGCCGCCGGGTCCACCTGACCGCCGGCGCGGACTTCTACGCCTCGCTGCGCACCGCCTCGGCGCTGGAGAAGGCCGAGGTCGCGGTCGTCCTGATCGACGCCAGCGAGACCCTCGCCGAGCAGGACACCCGGATCATCTCGATGGCCGTCGAGGCCGGCCGGGCCGTCGTGATCGCCTACAACAAGTGGGACCGGCTCGACGAGGAGCGCCGCTACTACCTGGAGCGCGAGATCGAGAAGGATCTCGTCCAGGTGCAGTGGGCGCCGCGGGTCAACGTCTCGGCGAAGACCGGCCGGCACATGGAGAAGCTCGTCCCGGCGATCGAGACCGCGCTGGAGGGCTGGGAGACCCGCATCCCGACGGCCCGTCTGAACGCCTTCCTGGGCGAGCTGGTGGCGGCCCACCCGCACCCGATCCGCGGCGGCAAGCAGCCCCGCATCCTGTTCGGCACCCAGGCCGGCACCCGCCCGCCGCGGTTCGTGCTGTTCGCCTCCGGCTTCCTGGAGGCGGGCTACCGCCGCTTCGTCGAGCGCCGGCTGCGCGAGGAGTTCGGCTTCGAGGGCACGCCGATCTCGATCTCCGTGCGGGTGCGCGAGAAGCGCCGCAAGAAGTAGGGACCCAAGCGGAACGGCCGGGGCCGGGCAGCGATCGTGCTGCCCGGCC
>NZ_JBFBJY010000083.1:0-37748 GCF_040702125.1 Kitasatospora sp. NPDC085895
TCGACCTCGGCGCCCGCACCCCCGAGGAGACCGCCGTCTCCGTCGCCGCCGAAATCGTCGCCCACCGCCGCGGCGGCAGCTGCCTGCCCCTCTCCACCGGCGACGGCCCCATCCACCGCACCACCCGCCCTGCTGCGCCGCGGGCGCCGCTCCGGCAGCTCGTCGGAGCCAGACCGTGAGACTCCTCGAACTGCACGCGCCGCACGCCCCCGAGCTGACCCTCGTCCTGCTGCACCACGCCGGCGGGTCGGCCGCCGGCTACCGCGACTTCCTCAGCCATCTGCCCACCCACTGGCGGGTGCTGGCGCTGGAACTCCCCGGCCGGGTGCACACCTCCAAGCAGCGCGGCTGCCGCTCGGCCGCCGAGGTGATGGAGCTGCTGCTGCCCGTCCTGGAGTCCGAAGTCGCGGGCCACTACGCGGTGTTCGGACACAGCATGGGGGCGCTCGTCGCCTTCGAACTCGTCCGCGTGCTGGAACGGCTGGGCCGGGCACCGCTCTGGCTCGGCCTCTCCGGCAGCCCCGCCCCGGAGACCGGTTCGCCGGCCACGGAGCAGCGCCACACCTGGCCGCACGAACGGCTGGTGCACTTCATGCGGCGGCTCGGCGGCACCCCGGAGGGCGTCTGGCACCACCCGGTGCTCGCCGAGCGGATGGTCCGCACCATGCGCTGGGACCTGGAGGTCGTCGACACCTACCGCCACCCCGGCGGCCACCCGCTCGCCACCCCCGTCTCGCTCTTCGCCGGCGAGGCCGACCCGCTCGTCCCGCCCGAGCGCATCCGCCGCTGGCGCGCCCACCTCCACAACGCCGTCGCCTTCCACAGCCTCCCCGGCGGCCACTTCTACCTCTTCGAGCACACCGCCGACCTCTGCCGCCGCATCGTCCACGACATCACCACCAGCCGTCCCGCGAGCTCCTGAGCGCCCGTCGATCTTGTACGATTCGCCACCGACCGAAGCGACCTGGGGGCGTACATGAACGGCCGGGGCACCCGCACGACCAGAACGGCCACCCTCGGGGCGGCCCTCCTCCTCGCCTGCGCCTGCTCCCCCACGGACGGCGGCGCAGCGAGGACATCCGCGTCGCCCGCCGCCGTCACGGCGCAGACCCTGTGCGACGCGCTCCTCACCGCCCGGGACGTTCCCGCCGGCTTCCGGAGCCGGGCGACCGGCTCCCCGTGCGACTTCGAGGACCCCGGCACCCGCGACGTCCTCCAGTCCGTCGCCTTCGACGGACGCGAGGACACCGAGGAGATCAACGAGGAACTCGAACTCCTTGGCACGGAGGCCGACGCCGTCTCCCGCTACCCCTCCTGGGTCGCCAACCTCAGCGAGCACGGCCACCGGGTGTACGAGCAGAACGCCGCCCCGTTCCGCGACCTCGGGGACGACGTCCGGCACTTCCTCGTCCACGACACCGCGCACGGGGCCGACGTGTACTTCAACCAGCTGTACGTCCGCCGCGGCCGGCTCCTGGTCTTCCTGAACGTCACGAGCCTGGGCGCCTTCCCGCCCGCCGACCTGCACCGCTTGGCGTCGAAGGCACTGGACCGCACCGCGGCCCTCAGGTAGCACCGGGCGCCGAGGTACACGCACCACCCGCCAGTAGGATCATCGCCACATCAGGCGCGGATGAGGGAGTAAGCATGTTCGCGGCACTGCGGAACCGGGCACAGCGGCGGGACCTCGAACTCGCCCACCGGTTGCACGACGAGGGCGGCCGGCTCGGCGAGCAGGGGCGGTGGGCCGAGGCCGAGAGCACGCTCCGGCAGGCCGTCGAGCTGTGCACCCGACGATTCGGTGCGGACGGCGGATGGACCCTCGTGATCCGCACCAGCCGAGTGGCTGTGCTGCGGCAACTCGACCGCGGCGACGAAGCCCTGGCCGAGTTGCAGGCGCTGCTGGTGCACTGCCCCACCGCGCTGGGCGAGGCGCATGCCGCCACCGCCGAGGTACGGGTCGAGCTCGCCTCCATGCTGATCAGCAGGGGACGACCCGCGGAGGCCGAGCAGCTCCTGTCCGTCGTCCTGCGTCACCGATCCGCCCCGGACCGGCGTGCCCTGGCTGCCCTGGACGCCCGTCTGCGGGCGAAGACCGCTCAGGGCCGACACCGCGAGGCCGTCGACGGGTCCCGTGAGCTGCAGGAACAGAGCGCCCGGGTCTACGGCGCGAACGACATCCGTACCCTGAAGGTCGCCTCCGACCGGGTCCAGAACCTGGTCCAGCTCGGTGAGTACGAGCAGGTCGAACGCGAGTGCCTCGCCCTGCTCGATCTCCACGGCACACCCGACCTGCTCTGGCTGGCCGTCATGAACGCCCTCGTCATGGCGCTCAACGGACTCGGACGCCACGGCGAGGCCGAGGAGGCGGCACGCGAGGCGCTCCGGCGGCAGCGGGAGGTCCAGCAGCCCAGCGGGCACATGCGGATCGCCCTGAGTCTCGGGCTGGCCCGCAGCCTCTCCGGGAGCGGTCGCCACGAGGAGGCCCTGCAGGTCGCCACCCGGGCCGAGGCGGAGTTCCGGGACGGCCCCACCGTCCGCGTCACCCTCGCGGCGCCCATCGCCACCGTCACCGCCCAGGCCCTGCTCGGCCTCGGACGCCCCGAGGAGGCCGAGGCCGCGAGCCGGAAGGCCGTCGAACTCGCTGCGCCCCTCGGCCCCACCCACCACAGCGCCCTGGAAGCCGCCACCACCCTCGGCAGTGCCCTCGCCGCCCAGCAGCGCCACACCGAGGCCCGCGATCAGCTCACCCGCTGCGCCACCGCCTGGCGCGACCGCTTCGGTGCGGAGCACCCCCGCACCCGCGCCGCCGGAGCCGCACTCGCCGCGCTCCCGATCGCCTGACCACGAGGCGAATCACGGTGACGGATCGAGTCGGACTCCTCAGGGCGCCCCGATGGGTGCGGACGGCCGCCATCTGCTGATCCTGCCGTCCGGGGGTCGACGAGGCGCCGTGGATCCTTCCGGGGGTGTTCGCAAGGACCGGTGCAGGAGGCCACTTCGACCGGGAAAACGCAACTTCGACATGGCTCGCCGAGGCGGCTACCTTCAGCTGGTCTTCGGCGACCGCCCGCGGTCGCCCCGGAGTTCCTCCGGGCTGGACCGCCCGCGGGGGAACGAATCGGTCATGCCCGCGAAGCCTCGCTCCGTGCGCGAGCCACCGAACCGGGTCCGCACCAGGCACCCCCGACCAGGGAGAGACGCATGCCCCGTCTTGCGCTGTACACGTTCGGCGTTCTGAAGTCACCCCTCGCCGATCCCGGACCTCTCACCCGCGAGCTCTACGACACGGGCGAGGCCGTCTACCGGAGGATCGGTCAGCACCCCGGGTACCTCGCGCACGCCGAACCGGCGGATGCCGACCGGGGCATGCTCTTCGGTGCGGACTGGGGTGCCTGGGGAGAGTTCGCCGTGCCGACCTGGTACGGCAAGGGCCGGACGTCGGAAACCACCGCCCTGGCCGCGACCCTCTCGCTCTGGACCGACCTGCGTCCCGCCTTCGACGCCGTCTACACCGGTCTGCACCGTGCGGCGCTGAACAGGCGTCACGACTGGTTCGAGAGGACCGGACACCCGAGTCACGTGGCCTGGTGGGTCTCCGACGGCGTGATACCCACCTGGCAGGACGGGGTCTCCAGGCTGGAGCACCTCCACGACCACGGCTCCGCGCCGCACGCCTTCACCTTCCACCACTCGTTCGCCCCGGAGGGAACTCCGACCAGGACCGACGGCATCGGGCCGAAGAGCGACCGGGTCCGCTGGCGAGGAGAGGAAGCCGGGGGCATCGCCCGCCGGCCGCCGGGGGCCGGTCAGCGCCAGCGGTAGGTCGTGTCCGTCATCGGCGGCAGCAGCACGGGCCGCGTCCGCTGGGCGGTCGGTGGTGGCCCGGGCGAGGGCACCGCCGAGGCCGGGTAGAGGTGCAGCCGGGCCGCGCGGGCCGGGTCGCACCACACCACGGCCGTCGGGTCCGCCGCGTCCAGTTCCACGGCGGCGAGTCCGTCCCGGGCCGTGGTCGCAGGCGGAGGACGAAGACGAGGTGCCGGCGCCGGAAGACCCCGTCGCGGCCCGGGCGGGTACTGGCCTGGTCCTGCACCCATCGCAGCACCGGTGCCGCGGGTGCCGCGGTGGCGTCCAGCCCGGGTTCTTCGTGCAGTTCCCGGTGCAACGCCGAGAACGCGTCCTCGCCGCCTCGACGAGGCCGCCGGGCATCGCACCATCCGCACCATGTGCGCACCTGCGCAAGGGCGGCTGCCCCTACCATGTCCCCATGGACTCACGCGCGCCGCTCGCAGATGCACACAGCTCGCAGCAGCACTCCGCGGGCGAGCGCCTGGAGGTGGCGGCCTCCGTCCTGGCCCTGCTGGCCGACCGCACCCGGCTCGCCCTGATGGAGCGGCTCGGCCGCGGCGAGGCGGACGTCACCACCCTGGTCGAGGCGACCGGGGCCGCCCGGCCGTCGGTCAGCCAGCACCTGGCGAAGCTCCGCCTCGCCGGGCTGGTGTCCACCCGCAAGGACGGGCGCCGGGTCGTCTACTCGCTGCGCCACGGCCATCTGCGGCGGCTGGTCGACGAGGCGTTGAACGTCGCCGACCACCAGATCGGTTCGCTGGCTCCGCACGACTGACCGGCCCGCACCCGGTGCCGTCCCGCTCCACGGACAACATGTGCGCGAGTACGCACATGTTGCCTATGATGGCCGGGTCGCACCACGCCGAGCGAGGAGCCGGGGCCGATGCTGTCCGTTCTGCGCAACCGCACCTACCGACACCTCTTCACCGCCCAGGTCGTCGCCCTGGCCGGCACGGGGCTGGCGACCGTGGCGCTCGCCCTGCTGGCGTACGACCTCGCCGGGGCCGACGCGGGCGCGGTGCTGGGCACGGCCCTGGCGATCAAGATGGTCGCCTACGTGGCGATCGCCCCGCTCGCGGGAGCGCTCGCCGGACGGGTGCCGCGCCGGACCCTGATGGCCGCCATGGACCTCACCCGGGCCGGCACGGCGCTGGCACTGCCGTTCGTGGACCGGGTGTGGCAGATCTACCTGACGGTGTTCCTGCTGCAGGCGGCCTCGGCCGTGTTCACCCCGACGTTCCAGGCGACGATCCCGCAGGTGCTGCCGACCGAGCGGGACTACACCGGCGCCCTGTCCATGTCGCGGCTCGCCTACGACCTGGAGTCGCTGGTCAGCCCGGCGCTGGCGGCCGTGCTGCTGACCGCGGTGAGCTACGACTGGCTGTTCGCCGGTACGGCCGTCGGCTTCCTCGCCTCCGCCGCCCTGGTCGTCTCCGCCGTCCTGCCGAAGGCTCCCCCGGTCGAGCGCGCCGGGGGCGTCCGCGCACGGGCGGTGTTCGGCTCACGGCTGTTCCTCGCCACGCCCAGGCTCCGCGCCCTGCTCGCCCTCGACCTCGCGGTCGCGGCGGCGGGGGCGATCGTCTTCGTCGACAGCGTCGTGGTGGTGCGCGAGCACTTCCACCGGCCGGCCGCGGACCTCTCGCTCGCGCTCGGCGCCTACGGTGCCGGCTCGATGGCCGCCGCCCTGCTGCTGCCCCGGGTACTGGCCCGGGTGGGCGACCGGACGGTGATGCTGCCGGCCGCGCTCGCCCTGCCCGCCGCGCTCGCCGCCGTCGCCGCGGTCACCGCAGCGCCGCCCGGCGGGTGGAGCTGGTCCGCCCTGCTGGCGGCCTGGGCGCTGATCGGCGCGGCCGGCTCGGCGGTCCTCACCCCCGGCGGGCGCGTGATCCGCCGCTCGGCGGCCGAGGCCGACCTGCCGGCCGCGTTCGCCGCACAGTTCTCCCTCTCGCACTCCTGCTGGCTGCTGACCTACCCGCTGGCCGGCTGGCTCGCCGCCGCGGCCGGCCTACCGGCCACCGCCCTCACCCTCGGCGTCCTCGCGCTCGGCAGCACGGCGGCCGCCGCCGTGCTGTGGCCCCGCCGGGACCCGGACGCACTCCGCCACGAGCACACCGACCTGCCGGCCGGCCACCCCCACCTCTCCGGCGCCCACCCCTCCAGGGCCGGAGCCTGGAGCCACGGCCACCACTACGTCATCGACGAGCACCACCATTCCTGGCCCCGCGCCGGACGCACCGGGGCCGCCGCACACTGACCTCCGCCGCCGGGACACGGCGAGCGGCGGGGCCAGTGGCACGCGGCAGGCGGCAGCACTTGAGTCTCCCGTAGGTGGGGACGCCACGATGGGCCATGAACGGCGACACGCTCCACGGCCGACTCGTCGCCGTGCTCGCGGCCGACTACGCGCGGGGGTGCGGCCGGCCCGACCGCACCGGGCTCCGCCGCCGGCTGCTGCTCCGGCTGGAGAGCGTGAACGACCCGCGCGGGGAGCGCTACCTCCGCCTCCTCGCAGTGATCAACGGCTGGCCCGTGCAGGAGGGGGCCGGCACCGGCACTCACCTGGGCGGCCGAGGCGGTACGCACCCGCCTGCAGCCGTAGCCGCGCCGCGCCGACCGGCCGTCAGGGCCGGTCGACGCGGAAGTGGTAGCAGCCGTACTCGACCGCCCGGACGTGCACCTGGGCGGTCCCCGGGTCGGCGAACGCCTCCGCGAGGGCGCGGTCGAAGCAGGCGTCGGCGTCCTCGGTCAGCTCCACCAGGCGACCGCCCGTGATGTGCCCGCGGCCGTCGTAGCGGCGGAAGGCGCGCAGGGCGCCGGGGCGGGCCCACGGGTAGCCGGTGGAGTCCGCGTCCGGACCGCCGCAGTCCTCGGCGTGGATGAAGACCGGTCCCTGCTCGTCGTACGCCCCGGGCTCGGCGCCCGTCTCCGCCGCCCAGCGGCGCAGCGGGGCGTAGCTGACGAGGGCGATCCGGTCGCCGACGGCGCTCGGGCGCAGGCAGCAGCGGAGCGGGGAGCCGCCTTCGCCGTCGGGGTGGGGGATCGTCGGGCGGCCCGCGTCGTCGCGGACGCGGAGCTGCTGCAGGGCGGCGGGGGTGATGGGCTGCGGTCGGTAGGTGCTGGTCATGTCCGTCAGCATCGCGCGGTGGGCCGGGGGTTGCCGGCGGGAATCCGACGGCGCCTTCGGCCGTCCCGGGCGAGCGTGCGCGAGGGATGCCGGGCCCGGTGCCGGACGTGGCTCCGGGTGTGGCGCCGGGGCCGGAAATCGGCTCCCGGTGGGTGGCCGGGGAGGCAGACTGGCAGCAGGCACCGCACCACGCGCCGCACTCACCGATCCGCCGGACGTTGGGCCACCGATGGACACCACACCGCAGGACCTGCTGGTCGTCGCCGTCGAGGCGGGGGCCGGCACCCGCCCGGAGCAGGGCGAGCTGTCGCTGGCGCTCGCGGGGGCGGAGCTGATCGACCTGCTCGACGTGCGGGCCGTCCAGTTGGACGACACCCGGATCCTGCCGGGCGGTCCGGTGGCCGTGGCGGACCGGTTGCTGGCCGAGGCCGCGGAGGCGGTCCTCCGGCAGCCGCCGTTCGAGTCGGTCGAGGACTGGCTGTGGCGCCGGGGCCGCGGGCTCGCGGCCGCCTACGCGGCCCTGCTCGGGACAGGCGGTCGGGTCCGGCGTCCGCGCTTCCACCGGGTGCACGGGACGCCGGAGGCGCAGGCCGGTGGCCCGGTGCCGACCGAGTCCGCCGGTCGCCGTGCGGCGGTGGACCGATGGGTGTCGCGCGAGCCCGTGCTCACCGCCCTCGCGGCGGCCGTCGACATCGGCGGGCTGCCCCCGGGCGAGCAGCCGGACATCGCCGACGACGACGTGGCGACCGTCCTCGCCGCGGTGAACGACGCGGTCCGGGAGCTGGACGCCGTGCGGCGGCGCCGCGCCGTCGAGGAGGCGGCGTTCAACAACATCTGGCGCGGCGCGGTCGGTTGAGGGCCGACCCCGGTGTCACGGCGCGTCAGTCGGGCAGGGTACGGAACCGTGCCTTGCGCAGGTCGAGGAACCGGTCGCACACCTCGCCGATCGGGCGGTCCTCCTGCTCGTGGCCCTCGCCCGTCGGGACGGCGTGCGCCAGTCGGTCGCTGAGGTTCAGCGCGTCGTGGCGGGCACGGTTCCACGGCTCGGCGGCGGGATCCCCGTCCGGCCGTTCCGGCCCGTCCTCGTCGCGGGTGCCCGCCACCGCCGCCGTGTCCTCCAACGCGTCGGCCGGCCGGGCGAAGGAGCGCCGCAGCACGTCCGCGATCTCGCCGAGGTCGGGGTCGTCCAGCCCCGGGTAGCCGCGGTGGTGCTCCATCGCGTAGGCGAACAGGTGGACGGCGTCGGCGAGTTGATAGGCCGTGTGGGTTCCGAGCGGTCGGTCGGGTTCGGTCGGCCGGGTCATGGGGTCCTTCACCGAGGGGGTGCGGGCCGGGCACCACCTCCGGCCGCCGGGCGGTCAGCCAGTTGATCTCAGTCACCGTTCCTCCAGCAGGACTGACGGGGCCGGTTCTCCGTGTGGTGGCCGGGGAACGGGGCAGCCGCCCAGTAGCCCTGCTCGGACCAGGAGAGGACGAGGTCATGACCACACCCGATGACGACCGGGCGCACCCCGACGAGGAGACGCGGGAGCGTTCCGCGGAGGAGCGCAGCATCACGGCTCCCACCCCGGCGGACGTCCGGGCCAAGGGCGAGGACGACGGGGAGGAGCCCGAGCCGCCTGCCGCGGACGCCGTGGCACCGTAGCGGCGACAGCACGTTCCGCGCTCGACCACCGGCTCGTCGAGGAGGCGGCCGCCCTGCCGGCGGCCGCCGCCCCGAGCGCGACCGCCGGTGGGCGCTGCGACTCGCCCGGCCCGGCGGTGTCGTCGTCGGCGACGGCTCAGGGCGCGGCGAAGTCGTCGCGGTCCAGCGCGTGGACGGTGCAGGGGCGGCCGAGCACCACGTCCTCGCGGAGCGGCGCGAAGCCCAGGCGGCGGGCCACGGCGGTGGAGGCTTCGTTGCCGTGGTGGATCATCGCGGTGATCCGGGTGAGCCCGAGCGTGCCGAAGCCCCAGGCGAGGACGGTCCGCGCCGCCTCGGCGGCGTAGCCGTTGCCCCAGTGGCGGCGGGCGAAGGTCCAGCCGATCTCGGTCTCGCCGAACTGCTCCCACCAGTTGAGGCCGCAGCGGCCGATCGCCTCACCGGTGCGAGTGAGTTCGACGGCGCACAGGCCGTGGCCGCGCTCGGCCCACTGCCGCTGGATGTCGTGGAGTCGGGCGGCGGCCTGCTCGCGGGTGTAGGCGCCGACGAACCGGTTGACCTCGTCGTCGTCGTGCAGGCGCACCCACCAGTCGGTATCGGCCTCGGTGAGGGGGCGCAGGCGCAGGCGCGGGGTGGTGAGCACGGTCGTCAGGTCCTCGGTGTGCATCGTCGGGGTGTCGTCGGGGACGGACTGCGCGGGCCGGATGTCCGCGCCGGCCGGGTTGGTGCTCGGGACGTGCGCGGCCGCGGCGAGTCTGCTGTTCGCGGCCATGATCCCTCCCCGACGGAACGGTTCCAGTGGCATCGAGGCCCCGTCAAGGCGAACACCCACCACGGGCAGCCGGGCTGGCGCAGCGACAGCCACGGGACGAGGGGGCAGGACGCGGGGTACGGGTGCAGACCTGCCTCACGCGGACCGTGCCGTACGGGCGCGGCGGCACACCCCCGGGCGATCCCCCGGCGGTTCCGCGGCCGGTCCGGCACGGGCCGGTGGCCAGGCCGGGATCCGGGGACCGCGGGCCCCGCGTGTTTCGCTCCCGGGGCGACGGACGTACCGTCGAGGGACGGGACCGATCACGGGCCGACCCCACACGCAGGCCGCCCGGACCGGAACCGCAGCAGGCGGCGGGCCCCGGCCCGGCCGTCGGCGCGGATGGCCCCGGCCGATGCGGGTACGAGGACGCCGGACGGAGGGGCAACCGAGACGACCGGGAGGCCGTGATGACCGAGAGCGGCAGGGCGGACGAGGTCTACCAGCCTGCGGACACCGCCGACGACCAGGCCGATGCCTCCGCCTTGGACCTGCAGAACGCCCTCGACGAGCGGACCTACGACGATCTCCTCGACGAGGGGTGGTCGCCGCCCGAGCGGCCGTTCGCCGTCCGGCAGGCCGGGACGACGGCCGGTGAGCAGCGGTCGGGCGAGTCGCTCGACCAGCGGCTGGCCCGGGAGCTGCCCGACCAGGAGCCGGACGCGGGCGACCGCATCGGCGACCTGGCCGACGGCGACGGCGAGCCCGTCGACCGCGAGGCGGGCGCCGAGCGGGCCGGACGCCTGGTCGCACCCGACGAGGGCGCGCACGACAGGACCACCGAGCTCTACGCCGAGGACGTCGGCATCGACGCCGGCGCGGCCTGCGCCGAGGAGGCGGCCGTGCACATCGTGCCGGACAGCGCCCTGGACGGCTCCGACGACGCCGACGGCGAGGCCGCCTGGCCGTGACGGCCGGTGGCCGTCGGAGCCGTTCGGGTGACGCTCCCGCAACCGTCAGCCCACCTCGGGCGGCGGTGCGGGGAACCGGTCCCAGACGCGGTGGCCGGCGAGGAGCTCGGTGATCCCGCTCAGTACGGACTCGCCGTCCTCGCCGAGGACGACACCGGGGGCGTCGGTGGGGATGCCGGCGGCCCGCAGGGCACGGTCGGCGCCGTCCCAGCCGCCGATGGCCTTGGCGTGACGCCAGGCCTCGCCGAGCAGCAGGGTGACCCGGGGGTCGACCCCGCCGCCGGACGGGATTCCGGCCTTGGCGTCGCGGCCGCCGTCGGCGTCGGCGCCCGGCGCAGGTGCGCCGGCGAGCAGCACGGCGTCGAATTCGACCGACCGGGCGGTGGCGAAGGTCCGCTGGACGGCCACCGGGTCGGCGCCGTCCGCGGTCAGCCGCCCGCCGGTGGGGGCGACGACCAGCGGCACCATGTCCGCGGCGAGCACCGCCCGGCGGGCGCTGGTGAGCGCTTCGAGGTCGCCGCCCGGGCCGGTGACGATGCCGATCACCCGGCCGGCGGTCGGCCAGGTCCGGCCGATCTGGGAGAGGGCCGGGCTCGGGGTCCCCGGCGCGTACCCGGTCGATTCCGGTGCGGGCAGCCCGAGCCCGTCGGCCACCTCGGCGCAGAGCCGCGGGTCGATCTCGGCGAGGACCCGGAGGCTGCGTTCCTTGATCGCCTGTTCGTGGCACTTGGCGAGCTCGAAGGTGTACGCGGCGATGATGTGCTCGCGCTCGGTCGGGCTCATGCTGGCCCAGAACATCCGGGGCTGGCCGAAGTGGTCGTCGAAGGAGGCGGGCGCCGCGCGGACCTTGGCCGCGGCGGGCAGCGGAACGGGGTGCTCGATGAAGGCGTGCTCCCCGGCGCCGGCGAAGAACGGGCAGCCGCCGTCCAGGGAGTTCGGCTTGTAGGGCGCCGCCCCGCTGTGCACGGCGTCCTGGTGGAAGCCGTCGCGGAGCATGTCGTTGACCGGGGCGTGGGTGCGGTTGACCGGGATCTGGGCGAAGTTGGGGCCGCCGAGGCGGGTGATCTGGGTGTCCAGGTAGGAGAACAACCGGCCCGCCAGCAGCGGGTCGTCGGTGACGTCGATGCCCGGGACGAGGTGCCCGGGGTGGAAGGCGACCTGTTCGACCTCGGCGAAGAAGTTCGTCGGGTTGGCGTTGAGGGTGAGCAGGCCGACCGGCTGGACGGGGGCGAGTTCCTCGGGGACGAGTTTCGTGGGGTCGAGCAGGTCGATGCCCTCGAAGGTCTGCTCCGGGGTGTCGGGGAGCACCTGGATGCCCAGTTCCCACTGCGGGAAGGCGCCGGCCTCGATGGCGTCGTAGAGGTCGCGCCGGTGGAAGTCCGGGTCGGCGCCGGCGATCAGCTGCGCCTCCTCCCAGGTCAGCGAGTGCACGCCGAGCTTCGGCTTCCAGTGCCACTTGACCAGGCTGGTGCCGCCCTCGGCGTCGACCAGGCGGAAGGTGTGCACGCCGAAGCCCTCCATCGTCCGGTACGAGCGGGGGACGCCGCGGTCGGACATGTTCCACAGGGTGTGGTGGGTGGCCTCGGTGTGCAGCGAGACGAAGTCCCAGAAGGTGTCGTGGGCGGACTGCGCCTGCGGGATCTCCCGGTCCGGGTGCGGCTTGGCGGCGTGGACGACGTCCGGGAACTTGACCGCGTCCTGGATGAAGAACACCGGGATGTTGTTGCCGACCAGGTCGAAGACGCCCTCGGCGGTGTAGAACTTCGTGGCGAATCCGCGGGTGTCGCGCACGGTGTCCGCGGAGCCGCGGGAGCCGAGCACGGTGGAGAACCGGACGAACACCGGTGTCTCGACGTCCTCGGCGAGGAAGGCCGCCTTGGTGACGTTCGCCGCGCTGCCGTAGCTGCGGAAGACGCCGTGGGCGCCGGCGCCGCGGGCGTGCACCACGCGCTCCGGGATGCGCTCGTGGTCGAAGTGGGTGATCTTCTCGCGCAGGTGGTGGTCCTGCAGCAGCACGGGACCGCGCGGCCCGGCCTTGAGGGAGTGGTTCGAGTCCGGCAGCCGGGTGCCCTGCGCCGTGGTGAGGAACTCCCCGTTCTGGGCGCGGAGATCGGGTTCCGAGCCGTCCGCCCGGCCGGTCGCGGAGACGGTGCGCGGGGCGGCCTGGTCGGGTTTGGGCGGCAGCGGGGACCGCGGCTCGGCGGGCTCCTCCACCTGCGGCGACTCGGGGCCGGGTGCTCCCGGCACCTCGGGCCGCGAGTCGGGAAGGACCTCCTCCGCCACCTCCACCGCCTTGTCGACGATCTTCCTGATGGGTCCTGGCTCGCTCATCTCGACCTCCGGGTTCCTGTCGCGGGACGCCTACGCGCCTACCCCTGCGGCCCGGATGAAACGGGTTCGGACCGTCACACGCTGCTGAGCAGCTGCGGGGAGAGGACCTTGATCGTGGTGTTGGTCCAGCGCATCTGACGCAGCGTCTGCGGGTGGCAGGCGGTGGCCAGATCGAGCAGGCGGCCCTCGCCGGTGGCCTGCGCCACCTGGGCGAGCATCTCCCAGTGCAGGGAGTTCTCGGCGGCCGCGAGGTGCAGGGCGCGCAGGTCGTGCAGCAGGAGCAGGCCGGTCTCGGGGCGCCGCCCGAGGGCCTCGGCGGTCTTCTCGCGGACGGCCGCCACCAGGCCCGGGCCCGCGTCGCCGGCCGGACCGGAGAGGTCCAGGCCGTAGTGCTGCGCGGTGCGGGCGATGCGCTCGGCGTGCTCGTGGGACCAGCGGGCCACGTCGGTGGCGACGTGGTGCACCTCGTGGTCGGCGCGGTGGCGCCGGGCCGCGGCGAGCAGGTCCTTCTCCAGGTGCCGCTCGCCGTCGTGCAGGGCGCGCAGGGTGATCGCGATGCCGTTCACGGCCCGCCTTCCTCTCCCGCCGGGGCGGTTCCCGGTGTCTGGGTGGCCACGGCGTCCGGTCCTCCGGTGGTCGGCGGGGCGGACCGCGGGTCGACCGGGGCGGAGGCGGTGGTGGTGGGCGCCGGGGAGACGGCTCCGCCGGCCCGCTCGACCAGCGCGAGCCGGGCGGCGGCGGTCTTGAACAGCGGCTGTTTGGAGACCGGGTCCCAGTCGGTGATCGTCGTCTCGTTGGCGGCCCGGCCGCCCTCCTCGCCGGGGCGGTGGCCGCCGGGGGTGTCCCAGTAGCCGTAGTGGAACGGCAGGAAGACCATGCCGTCGCGGATGCCGGTGATCCGCAGCCGGCCGCGCACCGACCCGCGCGGACTCGCGACCTCGACCAGGTCGCCCTCCGCGACGCCGTGCCGCTGCGCCTCGCCCGCGGAGAGCTCGACCCACACCTCGGGAGCGGCGGCGTTCAGCTGCGGCACCCGGCCGGTCTTGGTACGGGTGTGGAAGTGGTACAGCGTGCGGCCGGTGTTCAGCTGCAGCGGATACTCCGCGCTCGTGTCCTCGTGCGGCGGCAGGTACTCGGCGGCCTTGAGCACCGCCTTGCCGTCCGGGTTGAGCGCCCGGTACTCGGTCTCGGAGACGGCGGCCCCGGTGACCAGGTCCTTGCCGTAGCTCTCGCAGTCCTCCGCGGCGGCCCAGGTGATGCCGTCGGTGTAGAGCCGCTCGGTGCCGTCCGGCGCCTCCCCGGTGCACGGCCACTGGATGCCGCTGCGGCCGCGCAGCCGGTCGTGGCTGAGGCCGGTGTAGTCGCAGGGCCGGCCGCGGCTGCACTCCTTCCATGCCTCGAACGCCGAGTCGGCGTCGTGCCAGCCGACGAGCGGGCCGCCGTCCTTGTCGCGGAAGTCCATCCGGCGGGCGAAGTCGAGCAGGATGTCGAGGTCGCTGCGGGCCTCGCCCGGCGGGTCCACGGCCTTCTCGGAGAGGTGGACGGTGCGGTCGGCGTTGGTGAAGGCGCCGGTCTTCTCGCCCCAGGTGGCGGCGGGCAGCACGACGTCCGCCAGCTGGGCGGTCTCGGTGAGGTACAGGTCCTGGACCACCGTGAACAGCCGTTCCTGGCCGAGGACGTCGCGGATGCGGTGCAGTTCGGGCAAGGAGACGGCCGGGTTGGTGCCGGTGATCCACAGCATCCGGATCGAGCCCTGCTCGGCGTAGCGGAAGATCTGCATCGCCGGGGTGGGCGGCCCGTGGTGCGGGATCCGGGACGGCTCGACGTTCCAGATCCGCGCGAGGTCGGCGACGTGCTGCTCGTTCTCCCAGTTGCGGAATCCCGGCAGGTCGCCGTCGGCGCCGCACTCCCGGGTGTTCTCGGCGGTGGGCTGGCCGTTCATCTGCAGGACCCCGCAGCCCGGCCGCCCGAGCATGCCGCGGATCAGCTGCAGGTTGTTGACCTGGCAGGCGGCTGCGGTCGCCTGGTGGGACTGGTAGACGCCCTGCAGCACGGTGGAGAGCAGCCGTTCGGCGCCGCCCAGGACCTCGGCGGCCCGCTCGATGTCGCGGGCGGGGACGTCACAGATCCGGGCGGCCCGTCCGGGGGTCCACCCGGCGACCTGCGCGGCGAGTTCGTCGAAGCCCACGGTGCGGGCGTCGACGAACGCGCGGTCGATCCGGCCGGTACGGATGATCTCGTGCAGCAGGGCGTTCAGCAGGGCGACGTTGGTGCCGGAACGGGGGGCGAGGTGCACGGTGGCGCGGCGGGCCACCTGGGTGGGCCGCGGGTCGACGCAGACCAGCCGGGGCGGTTCGGGGCCTGCGAGGCGGTCCAGGACGCGCATCCACAGCACCGGCTGGGTCTCGGCCACGTTGTGTCCGAACAGGGCGATGACGTCGGCGTGGTCGACGTCCGTGTACGAGCCGGGCTGGCCGTCGCTGCCGAAGGTCTCCTTCAGCGCCTCGCCGGCGGTGGCGGTGCACAGCCGGGTGTTGCCGTCCAGGTGGCTGGTGCCGATCCCGGCCCGGGCGATCACCGCGAGCGTGTAGTACTCCTCCAGGAAGAGCTGCCCGCTGGTGTAGAAGCCGATCGAGCCGGGGCCGCGCTCGCGCAGCAGGCCCTTCGCCTCGGTGACGACGCGGGACATGGCGGTGTCCCAGTCGCAGGCCTCCAGCCGGCCGTCCCGGCGCACCAGCGGGGTGGTCAGCCGGTCGGCGGCGTGGTTGGCCTGCCAGCCGAAGAGGTCCTTCGGTCCGAGCCGTCCCCGGTTGACCCGGTCCACGGCACGGCCGCGCACGCCCACGATCCGCCCTCCGGCGACCGCGATGTCCATGGCGTCCCCGTCGGAGTGCAGCAGCGACGCGCTCTGCGCCCATCGCTCCACCCCGTCCGCGGCGGTGCCGGGTGCCAGGAAGGAGTCGACGCGCACCGGCCACGGCTGCCCGCGTCCGTAGGGGGTGCGGTCGCCCCAGGGCTGTGCGATCCGGTCCAGTGCTGGTTCCATGGCCGGCCTCCGTGCTCCCCGGTGTCCGTCCCGGTCCGTGACGGTCGTGGCAGCGTGTACCCGGCCGGTCGGCGGCTACGCGGGCTGCACGCGCCCTCCGGCTGCCGCTCGGCGGGGTGTGCGGGGGGCGGCTGTCGGCGCGCTCACGGCCGACCGGCCGCCGGGGTGGGCAGGACCCGGGCGATGAGCAGGGCGACGTCGTCGTCGGTGTCGGGGCGGCGCAGCGCGGCGAGCAGGAGGTCGCAGGTGTCGTCGAGGGTGCGGCGGGGTCCGGCGAGGAGGTCGACGAGGGTCTGCAGGCGCTGGTCGATGTCCTGGTCGCGGACCTCGATCAGGCCGTCGGTGTACAGCAGCAGGTCGTCGCCGGCCCGCAGGGCGTGCTCGGCCGCGCGGAAGGGGATGCCGCCGACGCCGAGCGGTGCGCCGGTGTCCAGCCGGACGGGGCGGGGAACGCCGGCCCGGACGTGCACGGGCGGCAGGTGGCCGGCATTGGCGAGCAGGCACGTCCGGGTGGCCGGGTCGTAGCGGGCGACCAGGCAGGTGGCGGTGGACTCGCCGAGTTCGCGGGTGGTCTCGTCGAGATGGGTCAGGATGTCGTCGGGTTCGAGGCCGAGCCGGGCCAGGACGCGGGCGGCGGTGCGCAGTTGGCCCATGGTGGCGGCGGCGTTGATGCCCGATCCCATGACGTCGCCGACGACCAGGGCGGTGCGGTCGCCGTCGAGCGGGACGACGTCGAACCAGTCGCCACCGGTCTCCTCGGCCTCGCCGGCCGGTTGGTAGCGGTGGGCGATCGCGAGACCGGGCGCGGACACCGCGTCGTGCGGCGGCAGGAGGTGGCGCTGCAGGGTCAGGGCGGTGTGGCGCTGGCGCTGGTACCAGCGGGCGTTGTCGATGGCGACGGCGGCACGGGCGGCGAGTTCGGTGGCCAGCAGCAGGTCGTCCTGGTCGAACGGGGCGGGGTTGCGGGTGCGTTTGAGGTCCAGCGCCCCGAGGACCCGGCCGCGGGCGATCAGCGGCATCGCGAGGTACGAGTGGACCCCGGCCGCCTCCAGGAGCCCGGCCGCCTCCTCGTCGCGGGCGATCCGGCCCAGGTCCGCGGGACGCACCACCGGCAGGAAGACGGGGTGGGCGCTGGCGACGCACTGGGCGATCAACCGGTCGGGCCGGTAGCGGACGACCTCCCCCACCGGGTCGGCCGCGGCCCGTTCGGGGCCCGGGTGGGCGGCCTTGAACGCCATCGCCCGGAAGCGGGCCTCGCCGTCGTGGGTGCTGCCGTGCCGGGTGCCGTCGTGCCGGCCGCCGCCGTCGTGGGGGGTGCGGTCGTGGGCGGTGTCGTGCCGGCCGGTGAGGACGGTGTCCAGCAGGTCGACGGCGGCGGTGTCGGCGACTTCGGGCACGGTGACGTCCGCGAGTTCCCGGGCGGTCGCCGCCACGTCCAGGGTGGTGCCGACCCGCATCGAGGCGTCGGCGACCAGTGAGAGCCGGCGGCGGGCGCGGGAGGCCTCCTGGGCCTGTTCGTGCTCGGCGGTCACGTCCGTCACCGCGACGGCCAGCCCCAGTACGTCCCCGGCCCGGTCGTCCAGCCGGTAGTACGAGGAGGTCCAGGCGTGTTCGCGGCCGAAGTCGGAGAGCGGGCGCCCGGTGGCGAACTCCTCCAGCACCGGCTCCCCGGTGGCCAGGACCTGCCGCATCCGTTCCTCGATCGCGGCGACGTCCAGGTGCCCGAGGACCTGGCCCGGGGTGCGGCCGAGGTGGTCCGCGGCGGACACGCCGTTGATCCGCTCCAGCGCCTCGTTGACGAGGACGTAGCGCAGCTCGGTGTCCAGGACGGCGAGGCCGATCGGTGCCTGTCCGACCATCCGCGCGGACAGCGCCAGGTCCCGTTCCAGCCGGGCCAGCGTCCGCCGCTCGGAGGTGATGCCGAGGACGCACCACTGCCCGGACCCGGCCTGCAGGCGCATGGTGCGGAACTCGACCTCCACCGTGCGCCCGTCCTTGTGCCGGGCGGGGAACGCGCCCGCCCGGACGCCGCCGTCCGCCGTCGCCCGGGTGAAGTCCTCCCACGCCCGGCCGGGGCGGGTGCCGCCGACCAGCAGGTCGAGCGCGTCCCGCCCGAGGGCGTCCGCGCTGCTGTGGCCGAACAGTGCCTCGGCCGGCGGGCTCCACAGCGCGATCCGGCCCCGGCCGTCGAGGACGACGGCCGCGACGCCCAGCACGTCCAGCAGCCCGCCCGGGGCCGTCGCGGGACCCTGCGGGCCGGGCCGCTCGCCGTCCGCCGCCATCGTGACCACCTCCCGCGCGCGACCGGGTGCCGCACCCGCCGGTGCCGGTGCGGACCGCTCCTCCCCCGGCGTCTGCCCGATCGCCGCCGCCCGCCACCTGTCGATTCCGCGCCGGCCCGCCGATCGCGTTGTCCGGTCCCGCCGTCCGGTCCTGCGGGGCGTTCGCCGCCCGGGACTTCGGCGCCGCCGACGGGGGCGCCACGCCCTCGACCGCACCGGGTGCCGGACCTCCGGGACGGCCCGGTCCAGTGCGCCGGCGGCGGTCGGCGCGTCCCGCCCGGACCCCGGGCGGATGCCGTAAGTTTGGCCAATGGCAAAGTACTTCGACGTGCACCCGCAGACCCCTCAGGCGCGCACCATCGGCACCGTCGCCGACAGTCTCCGCTCCGGGGCGCTGATCGCCTACCCCACCGACTCCTGCTTCGCGCTCGGCTGCCGACTGGACAACCACGACGGTCTGGAGCGGATCCGGTCGATCCGGCGGCTGGACGACCGCCACCACTTCACGCTGGTGTGCGAGAACTTCGCGCAGCTGGGCCAGTTCGTCCACATCGACAACGACGTGTTCCGCGCGATCAAGGCGGCGACCCCGGGCAGTTACACCTTCATCCTGCCCGCGACCAAGGAGGTGCCGCGCCGGCTGCAGCACCCGAAGAAGAAGACGGTGGGCGTCCGGATCCCGGACCACACCGTCGCCCGGGCGCTGCTCGCCGAGCTCGGCGAGCCGCTGGTCTCCAGCACCCTGCTGCTGCCCGGTGAGGAGGAGCCGATGACCCAGGGCTGGGAGATCAAGGAGCGGCTCGACCACGTGCTGGACGCCGTCGTGGACTCGGGCGACTGCGGCACCGAGCCGACGACGGTGGTCGACTTCTCCGGCGGCGAGGCGGAGATCGTCCGGCGCGGGGCCGGCGATCCCGCGCGGTTCGAGTGAGCGGGGTTCCCGGTGGAACCTCCGGCCGGATGCCGCCCGGGGCGGCCTCGGCGGGAGGCCTCAGCGGGCGGCGAGGACCTGCGGCAGCCGGTCCGCGACGCCGTCCGCGAGCTCCTCGAACGCGCCCCGGAGGAACGGTGCGGCGAGCCTCGCCACGCCCTTGAAGCGCAGCTGCGCCCGGTAGTCGACGACCGCGCCGCCCCCGTCGGCCGGCCGGACGGTGATGTCGTCGGTGGCGGTGACCGTCCCGTTCTCGCCCACGAACAGCAGGCGGTCCGGTTCCCGGCGGACGAGCCGGTACTCCAGCCGGGTGGTGCGTCCTCGGAAGCGGGAGGTGTTCGTCCAGCGCGACCCCTCCGTCACGGGGCCGGTGTCGGTGCGGACGCAGCTGACCGTGCCCGGGTCCCACTCGGGCGTGTGGCCGAAGTCCGCGAGGTAGCGCAGCACGTCCTCGGCGGGCCGGCCGACCGGGATCCGGCGTTCGACGGTGACCACGGGGTCTCCTCCCTCGGGCGGCGGGCGGTTCGGTGTCCCCCGCTCGTCCCCATTCGGAGCCGGCGGTCGTTCGGACTGGTCCGGGCCGGTCGAGCCGTTCCCGGTCCGCGCCGCGGGGTCTCAGTCGACCCCGCGGGCCGGTGGCAGCAGCAGTTCCGCGGTCGCGGTGACGGTGAGCAGGCGCGCCACCTGCGGGGAGGGACGCGCCACCTGCACGGCCACGCTCCGCCGGTCGGCCCGGGCCCTGGCCTTCAGCAGGGCGTTGAGGCCGGAGGAGTCGCAGAACTCCACCTGCGCCATGTCGACCGTGACCGGCGCACCGGGTGGGCAGAGGTCCACCGCGTCCTCGAGCGCCTCGGCGAGTGCGGGGACGCTGTAGAGGTCCACCTCCCCGTCCAGGAAGAGCACGGGGCCCTGCGGCATCGATCCCCTGGTCACCGTGAGTCCGGCCATGGCCGACCACTCCCCTTCCGTCCTGGCGGCAGATGCGTCTACCCAGCGGCAACGGGCTCCGAACACGAGGATTTCCGCTGCCACCGGCGGCCCGCATAAGGTCCGGGTCCGGAGAAGGGGGAGGGTGTTGGGGCGGATCCTGCTGGTGGACGCGGCTCCCGGGGCGCTGCTCGACCGCGAGGTGGAGCGACTGGTCGGGCACGGTCTGGCCGTCACGCTGAACCTGCGGCGGGTGGCCGACCGGGCGTCCGCGGTGGCGGCGTGGGCGGACCGGGTCGAGTTCACCGATGTCGACCCGTTCGACGAAGCGGCACTGATCGGCGAGGTGGTTCGGGGTGGGCGCGGCTACGACGCGCTGAAGTCCCGCGCGGGGGTCCCGCTGCGGGCCGCCTTCCTCGCGGCGGCGAGCGACGGGGCGCTGGCCCACCGGCTCCGGGTGATCGGCCGGGCCGGGGCGGGCACCGACCACGTCGACCTGGCGGCCGCGGCCCGGCACGGTGTCGCCGTCACCCACACGCCCGGCTCCAACGCGAACGCGGTGGCCGAGTTCGCGCTGGCCCAGTTGCTCTCCCTGACGCGCGACCTGGTGGCACACAACGGGGCAGCGCACCGGGGCCTCTGGAGCGCACCGTCCGCGCCCGCGGTCGAACTGGGCGACCTGACCCTGGGCATCGCGGGACTCGGCCGGATCGGTCTGGCGCTGGCCGAGCGGGCCCGCCTCCTGGGCATGGCCGTCCAGGGGTGGTCGCGGAGCTCGGCCGGGCCACCGGTCCGCCGGGTGGAGTCCCTCGCCGCGCTGCTCGCCACCAGCGACGTGGTGTCCCTGCACCTGCCGCTCACCGCGCACACGGCGGGGCTGGTGGGCCGGGCGGAGCTGTCGCTGATGCGGCCCGGGTCGATCCTGCTGAACACCTCGCGCGGCGGCATCGTCGACGAGCAGGCCCTCGCCGACGCCCTGCGCGACCCGGCCCATCCGCTGGCCGCGGCCGCCGTCGACACCTTCGCCCACGAGCACGCCGCGTTCGCCTCTCCGCTGTTCGGGCTCCCCCGGGCCCTGCTCACCCCGCACGTCGCCGGCATGACCGGACGGGCGATGGCCGAGGCGGCCCTGCGCTGCGCCGACCACGTCGCGGCCCTGCTCGCCGGTCGGCCGGACGGCGTACCCGTGGCGGCGCCGCCCGCACCGGCGGGGAGCGCGTGGTGAGGCGCGTACCGGACGACGATCCGCTGGGCGGCATGCGCCGGCGGTTGGAGGAGGACCTGCTCGGCCACGAGCCCCGGGAGGGGTTCGCGGACCGCTGCTGGGTGCTGCACACCGCCTACGAGGGGCGGCGGCGCCTGCGGTGGGGCGACCTGCTGGCGAGGAGCGGCAGGCGTCTGGAGGACTGGCGGTACACGCCCTCGTGGCGTGTCTTCACGGGGCTGCCGGTGCCGGAGGGCTTCGATCCGTCGCTCGGGGAGTGCCTCGGCCGCCTCGTCGAGGTGGTGGCGCGGCACAGCGCCGACGGGCTGCGCACGGAGTGCTACTGGGCGCAGGCCGCGATCGAGGACGCCGGCGCGCCGGTGCCCGTCCGCCGCGGCCGGCTCGACGAGGCCGTGGCCCACCACGACGCCGGTCCCGGCCGCGGGGGGATCCACAGCACGCAGTTCCCGGCCCACTGGTGGCCGCCGGACCGCTCCTGGCTCGTCGTCACCGACTGGGACCTGAGTGCCACCGAGGTCTTCGGCAGCCGTGCCCTGATCGCCGATCTGCTCGCCGACGACACCCTGGAGGCGGTGCGCCACCCGAGCGTCGCCGAGGTGCGGGACGGCGAGCCGGGGTGGCGCGACACCGGGCACCCATCCGCCTGAGGGCAGGAGCGCCGCCTGAGGACGGGAGCGCCGCGTCCGCCGGCACGACCGGGCCCGGCCGGGCCGTGGGAGGGGCCGGCCGGGCCGTGGGGGCCGTTCAGCCGGACACGGGGGTCCGTGCCCGCGCGTACTGCGCCCAGTCCACGATCGGCATCGCCGCGCCCGCGTCCTCCTCGCCCCGGCAGTGGGCGCGGTGGCGGAGGCCGGTCCCCTCCAGGTCGAGGTGGCGGCCGAAGGCGGGGTGTCCGGCCAGTCGCCGGGCGTAGGCCCAGACCCTGGGATGGTCGGCGACCCGGTCGACGGCGGCGGCGTGCAGGTGCCAGCGGTGGACGGTGTCCAGTTCCACGAGGCTCACCCAGACGTGGACGTCCGCGAGGGTCGGTCCCCCGTCCAGCAGGTGTTCGCGGTCGGCCAGGCGCTGCTCGATCGCGCCGAGCCCGGCGAGCAGGCTCCGCAGGGCCGCCTCGCGCTCGGCCGGGGCGGTGCCGGCCAGGCCGGCCCGCTGGGCGGCCGCGTCGAGGCCGCGTTCGCAGAGCAGGGCCACCGCCTCGACGGCGGTTCCCGCCCCGGTCGGCCGGAGGTTCCTGCCGTCCCGGTCGAAGCGGTGGGCCAGGTCGGTGAGGATCTCGCCGCTGTCGGTGCTGACGATCCGTCCGCTCCAGTCGTCGCTGAGCACCGGGGCCGCGGCCGGTCCGCGGTGCCGGTGCGAGGTGGCCTCGTACAGCGGCCGCAGGGCCAGGTACCCGCCGTCGCCGTCGTCGGGCAGCGCCGGCAGCCAGCCGATCGGCAGCACGTCGTCGAGGGCGAGGAGGCTGTGGGTGACGGCGATCCGGAGACAGTCCGGACAGGAGCGGGCGAGGTGGAGCCGGTAGCGGTGCGGCACGGCGCTGTAGCCGCTGCGGGCGTCGCGCCCGATCCTCCCTCGGAAGGAGGGCACGGCGGACGGGGACGATGCGGGCATGAGGGTCTCCCAGACTGAGCGGGCACGCGCACGCGTGCCGGTATCCGGCGGGGAAGCGAGGGACGGCCGGCGGGCCGGAGAAGGGACCTGGCGCGACGTCAGGCGGCGGCCACCGGGCCGCGGCCAGTGCGGAGGCGGGGCCTGCCTGCCAGGCTGCTGCACACCCGCAGCAGGTCGATGTGGCGACGGGACGTCAGGACGGGCAGCAGCCGGACGGTGTGCGCCACGCCGCCGGTGACCGGCTCCGTCTGCCCCACGACCCCTCCGCCCGCGTTCGAGGACTCCCCTGCCGGAGTGTCGACCCGCGCACCGACCCCGTCAAGGGCGCCTGCCCCGGGAGGCCCATTCGTCTCGCCCCTCGGACGGGAACGGCCCGCGGTCCGGGACCGCTCCCTCCGGCACCGACGGTCACGTGCGCCCCTCGCGGCGATCGGGGAACGCCTCCCGCAGGGCGGGCAGCAAGGTCCCGCCGGCCCACTCCAGGAAGGCGGGCTGGCTGTCGCCGCCGATCTGGATGAGGGCGACCTCGCCGAAGCCCGCCTCGGCGTACGGGCGGACGGCGTCGACGAAGTCCTCGACCCGGTCTCCGCAGGGGACGGACCCGGCGACGTCCTCCGGGCGGACGAACCGGCTCGCCGCGGCGAACCCCGCCGTGCCCGGAAGTTCGGCATTGACCTTCCAGCCGCCGCCGAACCACCTGAACTGCTCGTGGGCCCGCCGTACCGCGGTCCCGCGGTCCCGGTCCCAGCAGACCGGCAGCTGGCCGACGGCGGGCTTCCCCGCCCCGCCGTGCGCCGCGAACCCGGCGATCAGGGCCGCGTCCGGCTCGACGGCGATCACCAGGTCCGCCAGTCGCCCGGCGAGTTCGCAGGAGGCGGGCCCGGACACCGCGACGCCGATCGGCGGCGGCCGGTCGGGCAGGTCCCACAGCCTCGCGCCGTCGACCGTGAAGTACCGGCCGTGCCGGGTGACGTACCCGCCCCCGAAGAGCGTCCGGACGATTTCGACCGCCTCGGCGAGCATGGCGTGGCGCACCGAGACCGCGGGCCAGCCGCGGCCCGCCACGTGCTCGTTGAGGTTCTCGCCACTGCCCAGGCCGAGCCGGAACCTGCCCTCGGACAGCAGCTGGAGCGTGGCCGCCTTCTGCGCGACCACCGCCGGGTGGTAGCGGAAGGTCGGGCAGGTGACGTAGGTCATCAGCGGGAGCTTCGAGGTGGCCTGGGCGGCGGCGCCGAGCACCGCCCAGGCGTACGGGGCGTGGCCCTGTTCGTCGAGCCACGGGAAGTAGTGGTCCGAGATCACGGAGAAGTCGAAGCCCGCCCGCTCGGCGTCCACGGCGTCGGCGACCAGGTCCCGCGGGGCCCGCTGCTCGGTCATCATCGTGTATCCGATCTGCACCATGGGGAGCGCCTGCCCGGCCTGCGGCATCCGCACCGCTGCGGCGGTGCCCGGGCCTGTCGTGTCCGTCGGCTTCGCCCGGTGACCTGGGCAGATCACCGGACTTCGCCCGGAGGGCTGCGGCGGCACGGCCGGTGCGTTCAGGCTTTCAGGGTAGGACCGTCCGACGCAGGCACCCGATCGACAGGAGGCAGACGTGCAGCCCGTGCTCCGCATCGCCCATCGCGCCGGCCCGGGGGGTGTGCGGGTGGTGGAGGTCCTCGGCGAGGCCGACATGGACACCACCGGCCAGTTGCAGGTGGCGCTGCGCAAGGCGGTGGCCGCACGGCCGGCCCCGGTCGCCGTGGTGGTGGACTGCAGCGGGCTGGAGTTCTGCGCCGCGGCCGGGCTGAACGCGTTGCTGCGCGGCCGGGAGGCCGCCCTCGAGGCCGGCGTCGCCTTCCGGCTGGCGGCCCCGCGCCGGCAGATGCGCCAGTTGCTGCGGCCGACCGAGACCGACCGGGTGTTCACCGTCGACCGCGCCCGCCCGGCCGCCGTCGCCGCTGCCGACGGGTCGGGTGCGGCTGCGAACGGCGCACCACGGGCGAACGGCCGGCCGCACCGGGCGGGCGCCCCGACCGCGGGAAGTCCGGGAGCGGCGGCCGCCGTCCGCCGGTGGTGACCGTCGCAGCAGCGGCTCGGGCGGCTCAGCCGTCCCCGGGCCAGTGACCGGTCACCCGGTGGACGGCTGCCGCACCACCGCGGTTCAGTGCCGCTTTCACCAGCGCGAACACCGCGCCCTGCAGGGCCGCGGCGAGCAGCACCTCACCCCAGCTGCGGTCCCTGTCGGTGGCGTCCGGCGCGTCCTCCTCGTGCCCGGCGAGCTTCCAGACCTGCTTGAACACGGCGCCGGCCAGCAGGCCGCCGAGGGCGCCCACCAGCAAGCCCACCGGCTTGTAGACGATCTTGACGAGACTCATGCCCGATCCGCCTCCCGGAACCACCGTAGAAGAAGGCCGCGAGCTCGCGGTCGCCCGCGCTCCCGGCGTCTCGCACCTGCCGGCCCGTGCCCGGCCTTCGGCGCGTGGCACCGACCGGCGATCAGATCGAGGGCGACACCACTGAACCCGGTCTCCGCGGTCACCATCGCCGTTCCCTTCCGGCCGGATGCGGTGCCCGGCGCACGCCCGGGGCCGTCGGCCGCCGGACACCTGCGGAATCCGCGCTGCGGCCCGAGGTCATCCGCGGGCCCGGCCGGCCGGCCGGGCCCGGCGGGCGGGGGCGGAGGCCAGACGGCCCGCCAGCCCCACCGCGGCGACGGCCAACCCCAGTCCCGTCCCGAAGAGCATGACCGCGAACGCGAACAGTCCTGCTATGGCCACTGCACCGACCTCCCCTGTGTCCGCCGGACGGTCCGTCCGGCCCTGGCGGGGCGCGTCTGCCCCCGGTGCGGGCCGCCATCCCGGCGCACACGACCTCTTCACCGCGGCCCCGCATCACCGTTCGCCGGACCGCTCCTGCTCGGGGCCGCGGGTCCGGCGGAGGGTGCTCGCGGCGTCGGCGGTCGCGTCGTACCCCTCGCGCAGGTCGTCACCGTCCGCGGGCCGGCTCCGCGGCGGCGACGGGTCCGTGGCGGACGCCCGGTCGCCGTAGGAGCGGTCGCCGACCGCCTCGTCGCCCGGTTTCACCGTCCGCTGCGGGTGCGGGCTCGCGCCGCGGGTGTCGGGCGGGTCCTGCTCGTGCCCCTTCATGTCTGCTCCTCCTGACGGTCGGGCGGTCGGCCGGTGGACGGTCACGCCGGCGCGCTGACCCGCGGGTCGTCGGACCACAGCGGGTTGTCGGCCCCGGCACTCTCGTACTGGGCGAGGGCGAGTCCGAGGCAGAAGAAGGTCGGTGCCCACTCGCCGACGAAGATGCCCCATCGGTCCGCCCGGTCGATCCCGGACCGCTCCATCTTCGCCGAGGCCGTCCACGACATGAACGACAGCCCGATCGAGGCCACGGCGGCCAGGTAGGCGTGCTCGGACCTGAGGCCCGCCTCGTGCAGCTTCCTGATGATCATCACACTCTCCTCTCCCGTGCCCGGCGCCTTCGCGCGCGGGCACGGCCGCGCCTACCCGTCTGCCGCCGGGCCAACGGAGGAACGGCCGACCACCTGCCGACGCATCGACTGCGCATCGGTGGCCCTCGCGCAACGGGCGGGGTCACGCCGGGCGGCGCGCCCGTCCCCGGCGCTCAGACGGGCGGGGTGGCGGGGGACGGCGGGCGTTCGAAGAAGGTCTCCAGCGAGACCGTGGCCTGGGTGCCGTTGACGCCCTCGACGGCGTAGAGGCGGCGCAGCACGTCCTGGAGCTGTTCGGTGGTGGCGGTGCGGACCTTCACCAGGACGGAGGCGCTGCCCGCGATGATGTGGGCCTCCTCGATCTCCGGGATCGCGGCGAAGGCCTCGGCGGAGTCGCCCATCCAGGCCGAGGACTCGACCATCACGAAGGCGAGGACGCCGAGGCCGAGCGCCTTGGGGTCGACCTCGACGGTGGTGCGGCGGACGACGCCGCGCTCGCGGAGTTTGCGGACGCGCTCGTGGGCGGCGCCCGCGGACAACCCGACCGCCTTGCCCAGGGCCGCGTAGGCCCGGCCGGCGTCCTGCTGCAGCAGTGCGATCAGTGCACGGTCGGTCTCGTCGAGGTTCTCCGATGCCATGGTGGAACCATATCGGCTTCTGTCATACTCATCCATCACCGAATGATATTCGGCCATATGCAACAGGGGGATGATGATGTCCAGCGAGATGAACCACGGTCTGTACGAGATTCTGGACGACCGCTTCCGCACCGGGCGGTGCGCCAACGGCGACGTCCGCCTGGAGAAGCTGCACGGGGACTGCCGCTGGGCGGAGGGCCCGGTCTACCTGCCGGCCTGGCGCCAGCTGATCTGGAGCGACATCCCCAACGACCGGATGCTGCGCTGGGACGAGGCCACCGGCACGGTCGGCGTCTTCCGCTCCCCCGCCGGCCACAGCAACGGCAACACCCTGGACGGCCAGGGCCGGCTCGTCAGCTGCGAACAGGGCAACCGCCGGGTGACCCGCACCGAGCACGACGGGTCGGTCACCGTGCTCGCCGACCGCTACCTGGGCCGCCGGCTCAACTCGCCCAACGACGCCGTGGTGCACTCGGACGGCTCGGTCTGGTTCTCCGACCCGGACTTCGGCATCACCAGCGACTACGAGGGCCACCGCGCCGAGGCCGAGATCGGCGCCTGCAACGTGTACCGGATCGACCCGGGCAGCGGCGAGGTGCGGCTCGTCGCGGACGGCTTCGAGGGCCCCAACGGGTTGGTCCTCTCCCCCGACGAGCAGCGGCTCTTCGTGGCGGACAGCCGGCAGCGCCACATCCGCGTCTTCGACGTGCGCGAGGACGGCACGCTCTCGGACGGCGAGGTCTTCGCGAAGTCGCCGGAGAGCGGCTTCGACAACATCCGCTTCGACGACGGCGGCCGGCTCTGGGCGGCGGCCCTGGAGGACGGCGTGCACTGCTACGACCCGGACGGCACGCTCATCGGCCGCCTGCGCGTCCCGGAGCCCGTCTCCAACCTCGCCTTCGGCGGGCCGAAGAACAACCGCCTCTTCATCACGGCGACGACCTCGCTGTACTCCCTCGTGATGGCGGTGACCGGAACGTCCCGGGTCGCCCGGGCCCGGTCGTAGCCGGCCCGGCCCATGTCGCCGATGCCGAACGGCTCGTGACGGTAGGTTGACCGGATGCGTCTGACGAAGTACGGCCACGCCTGTGTGCGCATCGAGGACGGCGACCGGGTGCTCGTGATCGACCCGGGCACCCTCTCCGAAGCGGAAGCCCTCTCCGGTGCCACCGCCGTGCTCATCACCCACGAGCACGCGGACCACCTCGACGTCGGCAAGCTCGCCGCTGCCCGGAAGGACAACCCCTCACTGACCGTCCACACCCATCCGGCCCTGGCCGCGGCCCTCGGCGACGGCGCGACCGCCGTCGCGGCGGGAGACGCCTTCACCGCGGCCGGGTTCACCGTGCGGGCCGTCGGCGGCGAGCACGCCGAGATCATCGACGGCCTGCCCGGCTGCCCCAACCTGGGATTCGTCGTCGACGGTCTCTACCACCCCGGGGACTCGCTGCACGTCCCCGCCGAACCGGTCGACACCCTGCTCGTCCCGGCCTCCGGTCCGTGGCTGAAGCTCCGCGAAGCGATCGAGTTCGTCCGCGCCGTGCGGCCGGCCCGGGCGTTCCCCATCCACGACGCCAACCTCAGTGCCGTCGGCATGGACAACTTCGACGGCTGGCTGTTGGAGGAGCACGGAACCGACTACGCCCGCATCCCGCTGGGCGGATCGGTCGACCTGGAGGAGCCCGGCAGCCGGCGGTGATGCCGGCCTCCCGGACGCCCCCCGGGCCGGCTGCGCCCGGCGGGGCGGCGGGGGTGACGCGCGCCACGCCGTTCCCGGCCCCGGCCTGCCTACACTGGCATGCCACCCGCGGGGCAGCGCCGCCCCGTGCAGCCACCGGCTCCCGCCGCCCTCCGGGCGGTGGCCGGTACGCGTCCGAGGACCGCCCATGCCCACCGATCCGGCCCCCGTCGCCGCGGCCCCCGTCATCGCAGCCTGCGCCCGCTGGCTGCTCACCGCCTTCCCGCCGGCTCCCGGCGCCTTCAGCCTGGCCACCGCCGAGGCCCAGGCGCAGCAGGCCGCCACCGTGGCCGCGGCGCTGCGCCACCCGACCGCGCTCGACGCCGAACTCCTCGACCTCCTCGGCCCGGGCGGCAGCGGCCGCCTGGACGAACTGACGGGCCGCCACCCGGACGATGCCGACGCGGACTGGCGCACCTGGGTCGACGAGACCGTCGTGAGCTGGGCGGCCTGCCTCCTCGCCGACCCCGCACTGGCGGTGCGCGCCCACCGGGCCGTCGCGGCGACCGAGCACGTCGGCGTCGCCGGAGACCCGCGCCGCCTGGTCCTCCCGGCGCAACGCGACACGGACGCCGCGCCCCTGCTGCGCCACCCGGACCTGGTGGAGCCCGTCGCCGCCCTCCACCGCGACGGACTCCTCGCCGTCCTCGCCGACCTGTCCGGCGCCTTCGGCCCGTCCGGTCTCCCCGCCGAGGCCGGTCCGCTGTCCTGAGCGGCCGGGCCGCCCGCGGACCGGCCGCCCGGGGTCCCGGCCGACGGCCCCGGCTCAGGCCAGGTCGCGCATCCGGCGGACGGGGCTCGCCAGGATGATCGCGGGGCTCGCCACGCTGCACACCGCGAGCAGCAGCAACGCCGTACGCGTCCCCCAGGCCTCGGCGGCGGCCCCCGCGGCGAGCGCGCCGACCGGGATCGCACCCCAGGAGACGAACCGGACGGTGGCCATCACCCGGGGCAGCAGCTCCGGCGGGGTCTGCGTCTGGCGGTGGGTGCGGGTCACGATGCTCGTCACCACCACGGCGGCGGAGAACCCGGCGTTGCCGACCGCGAACACGAGCGCGGCCCAGCCGGAGCCGGCCAGCGGGAGCAGGAAGGCGAAGGCGGCGGCGACCGCGGCGGCCCGGCGCAGGGCGCGGCCGCTGCCGAGCCGGGCGACCAGCCGGGGCGTGGCGGCGGCACCGAGCAGGCTGCCCAGGCCGGCGGTGGCCATCAGGGCGCCGACCACGGCGGCCGGGGCGCCCAGGGTGCGGACCAGGAAGACCGGGGTGAGGGTCATCAGCCCGCCGCAGACGAAGTTGACGGCCGTGGCGTCGGCGGCGCACGGCCCGATCACCGGGTGCCGGGTGACGTACTGCCAGCCCTCGCGGATCTGCTCCCGCATCCCGGCCGCGTGCGGCCGCCCGCCGGCCGGCTGCCCGGCGTACGGCAGGCTGCGCAGCAGTGCGGCCGAGGCGAGGTAGCTGAAGGCGTCCAGGAGCATCGACGCGGCGCCGCCGAGGAACTGCACCAGCACGCCGCCGAGCGAGGGCCCGGCGAGTTCGGTCGCCGCGGAGCTGCCGGAGACCAGGCTGTTGCGGGCGGTCAGCTGCTCCTTGGCGACGATCGAGGGCAGGAAGGTGGCGTTGCCGACGTCGAAGACGACGCTCGCCAGTCCGACCACCAGGGCGACCGCCACCAGGTGCGGCAGGCCCAGCACGCCGAGGGCGGCCGCCAGGGGCACCGAGGCGACGGCGGCGCCCCGGACGAGGTCCATCGCGACCTGGGTGCCGCGCAGCGGCAGCCGCTGGACGAGGACGCCGGCGGGAAGCCCGATCAGCAGCCAGGCGACGTAGGCGGCGCCCGTGATCAGGCCGACCTGGACGGCCGTCGCGCGCAGGGTGACCACGGCGAGCAGCGGCAGCGCCACCGCCGTCACCTGGTCGCCGAGCCGGCTGACCGTCGAGGCCGTCCAGTAGCGCCAGAACGCCGCCGCGCCACCGCCCGGCCCGCTCCCGCTCCCGCTCCCGCCGACAACCTGACCGACCTCCCCGACCTCCCCGACCTCGCCGACCTCGTTGACACGGGCTGCCCCGTCCTGCGGCGAGTCCACCGTCTCCGTCGTCACGTCCACCCCTTGGCAAGTGAGTCTCTTTGGGGAACTCACTATAATCGGTGATCATGCGGCACACCGAAGCGGCTGACCCCGACTGCGCGATCTCCCAGGCCCTGACGGTCGTCGGGGACGCCTGGACCCTGCTCCTGATCAGGGACGTCGCCGGCGGCACGCACCAGTTCGACGCGCTGCAGGGTGCGCTCGGCATCAGCCGGAAGGTCCTCACCGAACGCCTCAAGGCCCTGGTCGCCGACGGCGTGCTGGAGAAGCGGCTCTACCACCCGCACCCGCCGCGCTACGAGTACCACCTGACGGAGACCGGACGCGGCCTGCTGCCCGTCCTGGTCGCCCTGCAGGACTGGGGCGGGCGGTACGTCCTGGGCGACGGCTCGCTCTCCGGCACCAGCACCGCCGACTCCGCCGAGACCCGCCGGGTCATGGCGCTGACCGGCCGCCGACTGCCCGCGTTCGACCTCGCCGCGGCCTCCGGCGGCCGGGTCGACCCGGTCGCCGCCGACCGGGCCTGGACGGTGCTGTACTGCTACCCGGGCGCCTACGCACCGGGCGGCCTGGACTACCCGCCGGGCTGGGGCGCCCTCCCGGGCGCCGCGGGCTGCACCCTGGAGTCCTGCACCTACCGCGACCGGATGGACGAGTTCGCCGCCCGCGACGCCGCCGTGTACGGCGTCAGCACCCAACGCCCGGACCAGCTGGCCGCGTTCGCCGAGCACGCACGGATCCCGTTCCCGCTGCTGTCCGACGCCGACCTGCGGCTGGCCGCCTCGCTGCGGCTGCCCACCTTCCGCGCCGCCGGCGTGGACCGCCTCAAGCGCCTCACCCTGGTCCTCGATCCCGCCCGCACCGTCCGGGGGGTGCTCTACCCCGTCAGCGACCCGGCCGGCTCGGTCGAGGACGCCCTCGCCCTGCTCGACGGCCTGTCGGCCGACTGACCGCCCCACCGGGCACGAGGTTCCACCGGGCGCGGAGTTCGGCCGGGCGCACCGCCGTCAGGCGGTCCGGCACGCCCCGCGCCGCGCCGGACCCACGAGGGCCCGGCGCTCGTCCTCGCCCATGCCGCCCCAGACGCCGTACGGCTCGCGGACGCTCAGCGCGTGGGCGAGGCATTCGGCGCGCACCGGGCAGTCCCCGCATATCCGCTTGGCCGCCTCCTCCCGCGCGTCGTGGGCCCGCCCGCGTTCTCCCGACGGATGGAAGAACAGCCGTGCGTCGGACCGGCGGCAGGCACCCTGCAGCTGCCAGTCCCAGCGCTGGTGGAGCGGACCGGGCAGTCGGGAGATCATGGCCACGACATCGTTCCTCTCGTTCCGGCCGGCGGCGACAACACCCCACCGGCACGCCTGATGTGCGGCGCCTTGCCGGAAATGACCGGCTCACACGTCCGAATGCCGCGCGGGCCGGACGCGGCTCGCGGCGGGCACGGATACCGCCGGCCGCTCGGGGGACACGGGCAGGCATGACGACTCGTGATGGCGGACGGCTGGCCCGTCGGGTGCTGGGGCCGATGGCGGTGCAGGCCGCACTACTGGTGCTGCTGGGCGTACTGATCGTCCATCCGCCGTTCGGCCTGTGGGACGCCCGGGAGCCGGCGGTGACGGCCTGGCTGGCCGCGCACCGCGGGACGGTTCTCACCACCTGGAGCGGGTGGCTGTCGGCGGCCGCCTTCACGCCCGCGGTCGTGGCGGTCACCGCCCTCGCGGTGCTCGTCCTGCTCGCCGTCAGCCGTCTGCGGCGGTGGCGGGAGGCCGTCTTCCTGGCAGGGGCGGTGACGGCGCAGGCCGTCCTGTTCGTGACGGCCGCCGCACTGGTGGGCCGCCCCCGGCCGGACGTCGTCCGGCTGGACGGGGCGCTGCCGACCTCAAGCTATCCGTCGGGGCACGTCGGTGCCGCGACCGCGCTCTACGGCGGGCTGGGCGTCCTCGTCCTGCTGCTGGTACGCGGGCGGTGGCGGTACGCGGTGTGCGCGCTGCTCTGGCTGCTGCCGCCGCTGGTCGCGGTGAGCCGGCTGTACCGGGGCATGCACCATCCCAGTGACGTGCTGGCCGGGCTGGTGAACGGCGCTGCGGCGCTGTGGGTGATGCACCGGGCGGTGCTCGCCGACCGCTCCCCCGGCGCGGCCCCCGCCGAGGCCGGGCTGCCCCGGCTCGTCGAGCGCGCCGTGGACGGGACGGTGGATCGGGTGGTGCTGCTGGTGAATCCGGTGGTCGCACGTGCCGCAGTGGTGTCCGAGGTGCGCGCCGTGCTGGCGGCCCGCGGCATCGCGGTCGCCTCGACGGTCGAGACCGCCGCCGAGGACGCGGGGCGGTCCGCGGCGACGGACGCCCTCGCGGCAGGCGCCACGCTGCTGGTGGTGTGCGGGGGCGACGGCACCGTGACGGCCTGCGCCGGGGCCCTCGCCGGGACGGCGGCGACGCTCGCCGTCGTCCCCTGCGGTACCGGCAACCTGCTCGCCCGCAACCTGGGCCTGCCGGCGGCGCCGGGGCCGGCGCTGGCGGCCGCCCTCGACGGAGCGCCGCGCCGGCTCGACCTCGCGGAGGCCACCGGCGACGGCATGGACGGGTCCGTGGTCACCGCGATGGCCGGCATGGGCCTCGACGCGGCCGTGATGGCCGCCACCGGACGACGGCTCAAGCAGCGGCTCGGCTGGCCGGCCTACGCCGTCGGCGCGGCCCGCCACCTGCGGGACCGCCCCGTCCGTCTGACCGTCCGTCTCGACGGCGCGGCGCCCTTCGAGCGGCGGGTGCGGATGGCCGTGGTCGGCAACGTCGGCTCGCTCCAGGGCGGCATGCGCCTGCTCCCGGACGCGGAGCCGGACGACGGCGTCCTGGACCTCGTACTGCTGCACCCCCGCGGGGCCGCCGGCTGGCTCGCCGCCGTGGCCGCCCTGCTGACGGGCCGTGGCAGGGGCCGTACGGGGCGCGGACCGGACGGGCCGTTCGAACACTTCCGGGCCCGCAGCGTCGACCTGGTCGCCGACCGGGCCTGCCCGCGCGAGCTGGACGGCGACCCGGTGCCGGAGGGACGCGGCCTGCGGCTGGGCGTCCGTCCCGGCGTGCTCACCGTGCTGGCACCGGCGGCGCCGACGGCGGCACCGCCGACGACGGCGCCCGCGACGACCGACACGGAGGACCGACAGGAAGGAGCGGCGGCCTGATGGGAACCGCCACCCGGGTGCAGGACGGCGGTGGCACGCTCGCCGCCGACGAAGCGGTCGCGACCCTGCGCGACCACGGCCGCTGGTCCCTCTTCCGCGACGCCTTCGTGCGCTTCCGGTACGCCGACGGCTTCAGCCACGCCCGCGCCCTCGCCTTCCAGACCGTGCTGGCGCTGGTGCCCTTCGCCATCGCCGTGGTCGGCCTGTCGTCGGTGCTGCCCACCGGGCGACTCGGCGACGTGCTCGGGGCGAGCCTGGAGCGCCTCGTCTCCGGGGCCAGTGCGGACCTCGTCCACGAGGTGCTCGAACGCAGCCGGCAGCGGGCCGGCGACGGCGGCGCGGTCGCGCTCTGGTCCGGGGCGGTGTTCTCCCTCGTCAACCTGGTGACCGGGCTCTGCCAGATCGAGCGCGGAGCGAACCGGATCTACGGCATCGAACGCGACCGGCCCTTCCACCGCAAGTACGGCCGGGGCATCGTGATGGCCGCGACCGCCGGCCTGCCGCTCGGGATCGGCTTCGTCGTCCTGGTGGCGGGCCGTCAGGTCGGCGCCGCCGTCGCCGAGGTCTACGGCCTCGGGCCGGGGGCCGCGGCGGCCTGGGCGGTCCTGCGCTGGCCCGCCGGCGTGGTGCTGGCCGTCGTGGCGGCCAGCGTCGTCTTCCGCCGGGCGCCGCGCCGACGCCAGCCCGGCTACAGCTGGCTGGCCTTCGGCGCCGCCTTCTACCTCGTGCTGTGGGTGGCCTCGACCTGGCTGCTGGGCGCGTTCCTGCGCCTCAGCGGCTCCTTCGACGCCGTCTACGGGCCGCTCAGCGTCGTCTTCTCGCTCCTCGTCTGGTCCTACCTGACCGCGATCGCCCTCTTCCTCGGCATCGCGTTCGCGGCGCAGCTGGAGGCGGACCACGCGGGCCGGCCCGCACCCGCCGGACCGGACCCGGACGCGATACCGGACCGGCGGGGAGCACGGTCGTGAGCCGCCGCGAGGGCGGGCGTCCCCGGTGGCCGACCAAGGCCGCACTGCGGACGGCGGACCTGCACCTGGGCGAGCGCATGGCCGCGGCCTCGGCGGCGTTCCTGGTCGCCTCCGTGCCGGCGGGGGTGCTGCTCGCGCTCATCGAGCTCCGGTGGACGCCGCTGCGGGACTTCGACTCCGGGGTGGCGGGGCGGCTGCACGCCGTCGTGCTGCGGCACCCGGGCCTGCTGAAGGTCCTCGACGTGCTCAGCAACGGGGTGTGGGATCCGCTGACGATGCGACTGGCCGTCGCGGCGGCCGTGCTCTGGCTGCTGTGGCGCAGGGCCTGGCGGCTGGCCGCGTGGGCGGCCGCCACCGAGACCGCGGCCGGGGTGATCGGGCTGGTGACGAAGACGGCGGTCGCACGGGTGCGGCCGCACCTGGACGCGCCGGTTTCGCAGGCGCCCGGATTCTCCTTCCCGTCCGGGCACGCCCTGACGGCGACCGTGTCCTGCGGGATCCTGCTGCTGGTGACGGCGCCGCTGGTGCCGCGTGCGCTGAGGCCGGCGGTATGGGCGCTGGCCGCGCTGTCCGTGGCCGGGGTGGGGTTCACCCGGGTCGCGCTGGGGGTGCACTGGGCCAGCGACGTCCTCGGCGGGTGGCTCGTCGGCGGCGCGCTGGTCGCGGCCGCCGCCTGGGCCTTCGACGCCTGGCGACACGAACTCGGCCTGGGCGTTCCGCCGGCGATGGAGGGCCTGGAGCCGGAACTGGCGTCCCCGCGGGCCGCTCCGCCGTCCCGTCCCGAACACTGACCCGTCCCGAACACTGACCCGTCCCGAACACTGACCCGTCCCGAACGCCGTCCCGGACCGGAAGCCGTCCCGGATCGTACGCAGTCCCAGCCCGGACGCTGAGCCGGACCGACACGGGCCGAACCGCACGCCGTGCCGAACCCGACACCGGGCCGAACCGGTCACCGAGCCGGGCCGTCGGGGTCGGGAGGGAGCCCGCTTGCAGCGGCGGGTTCCGTGCCCCGCCCGGCCGCGGCGCGAAGCGCCCGCCGGCGCCCCGCGGGGGCTGCCGCAGGGGTCCTGGTGAGGAGTGCTGCGGCAGCTCGGCGGGGCGCCGGCGGGCGTTCCGGGCGGGGCGGGACCGCTCGTCACCGCCGGTGGCGCATCAGGGCCAGGACGGCCGCCGTCCCGAGCATGGCGCCGCCGAGTGCGGCCAGCAGCGGCGCACCGTACCTGGCCGACTGGAGGACGAGTTCGCGGGCGGAGGTCTCCGGGTGCCGGCCGACCGCCGCTCCGGCCGTGTCGCCGACGCCGGCGGCGAACCGGTTCAGGTGGGAGGTGCCGTCGCGCAGCCGGTGGGCGGCGTCCCCGGCCCGGGCCTCGACGGCGTGGCGGGCGCGGTCTCCGGTGCGGCCGATCCCGTCCTTCAACCGGCCTCCGGTGCGGCCGATCCGCCGCCTGGCGCGCTCGGCGGCCTGACCGGCGCTGTCCCGTGCCTGTTCGGCGGCATCCCGCACCCGGGCGCCGACGTCGGCCTTGGCGGCGAGTTCGCCGACGGTGTCGGCGAGGCGGTCGCGGGTGTCGGCGATCTGCGAGGTCAGTTCCGCCACGCTCGGGGCGGCCTCGTCCGTGCTGTGCCTGCGGGTCATCGGTGTGCACGCTCCTTGATCACGTCGATGTCGGTCCTGGTGGTCGCGACCGCCCGCTCGGGGACGGGCGACCCTGCCTTCCTCAGCTGTCCCCGGCCGGTCAGGGCGAGCAGGCCGGCGGTGACTGCCAGGACGCCGCCGGCCACGAGGGCGGCGGCCCAGAGCGGCATCACCAGCGCCAGGCCGGCTATCGCGGCCGCCACGAAGGCCTGCAGGCCGATGACGGCGAGCAGCCCGGCGCCACCGAGGAGGCCGCCGCCGCGGCCGGCCCGTCTGCCCTTGGCGCTGAGTTCCGCACCGGCCAGTCGGATCTCCTGGCGCACCAGGTCCGCGGCCAGGTCCGCGGCCTCGTGGACCAGTTCGTTGACCGGTCGCGGGTGGCCGTCCGTGCGCTGTCCTGCGGCACCTGCCGGCCTCGCCGTCGTGGCGGGCCGGCTGCCGTTCACGCTCGACTTCACGTCGCCGCTTCCCTTCGTGCGGTTGCGCGGGCTCCCCCCTGGTGCGACTGACCGGAAGGGCCGTCCGCAAACCCCCGCGCCCGCCACCGGGCCCTCGGCGGACGGAGGCCGTCCCGGTCGGCCGGGCCGCCCCGGCTTCGTTGCGGCTTCGTTCCGCGGCCTGCCGCCCCGCCGGAGGTTCGCTGTGCGGGCTGCGGCCGGCGCTCCGGACCGGCGAGAGTCATGGACGACACAAGATCGGCGCGCCGCGCCCGTACCAGGGGGGACTCAGCGACGTGCACCCGCACACCGCATGCGACACCGGGGCACCACCCGGCACCGACGTCCCGTCCGCGGCCGGCCCCGCCGGCCCCGCCGGGTCGCGGCACCGCACCTCGGCCGCCGCGTGACGGCCCACGGCGGGCAGCCCCCGTCCCCTGAGCCCGACGGCCGGGGCATGTCCCTCCAGATCGAGGTCCTGGCCGCGGAGGCGGAACGGCAGATCCACGACGGGCTGTGGGAGTTGGCGCCGGGCGATGCGGCGCTGGCGCTCAAGACCGCGTCGGGTCTGGCGGAGGCGGTGGGCCCGGACTCCGGCCGGCCGCCGCTGCCGGACATCGAGCGTCTGGAGTGCCTGCGCGAGGCGCTCGCCGTCCTCGCGATCGGCATCGCCCGGACGCACGGGCGGCTGGCCTGGTTCCTCGCCGGGGCCAGCACCGCACTCGCGCCGGTCCTCCACTGGAGGGTGCTGCCCGCCGCCCACGGGCTGTCCTTCGGCACGGTCGTCCCGACGCCGGACGAACTCGCCGACGCCGAGAACGCGACCCGCCGCCTGCACGCGGTGCTCACCGGCATAGGCGCCGACGCGGCGGGGCCGCCGGCCGAGGACGTCGAGCCGGGGCCCGTCGGGTGACCCCTCCCCGGGGGCCGGTCGGTGGGCA